>JAUWHU010000329.1 GCA_030605705.1 Thermoflexia bacterium
GATGTCAACGATGTCGAGGGGCTGCGCGAAAAACGTGTCGGGATCAGCGGTCGCCAACTGGTAACCGGCTTCTCGCCACGACGTGTCGTCTGGGTCAATATGTCGGCGCAGCACTGCTTGCAGTCTGGGCAGCACCGGCGGATCAGGCAGGCACAGCTGCACACCCCGATAGCCGAGAGTGTGTACCTTGCCGATGTAGCCAAAGCCGATCAATCCCACGTTGACGGGATGTTTCATGAATGCCTCGCCGGACGTGACTTTTTACGCATTTGGGCAAAAGTTACACTTACACTGCTCCCAGCCCCCGTCTCGGGGGCGTTCCCTGAGCAAGTTTCCTCGTCGAGGCGCCCCCGGGGACGGGGGCTTAGAGCTTTTGGGAACAGCTGTGTCATTTTTACCACAGTGACTTTTTACATGTAGCTGTGAACGATGCGGCCCTGTACCATCGTCATGTGGATGTTGACTCCCTCGTCAATCACGATCAGGTTGGCGTCCTGGCCCACGACGAGCCGCCCGTACCGATCCGCCAACCCCATCGCCCGCGCCGGATTCAAAGAAGCCATCTTCACCGCATCCGGCAGCGACGCGCCGACTTTTTGGTTCATATTGCGCACGCAGGTATCCAAAGTCACAGAACTGCCGGCGATGGTCCCATCCGCCTCACGCGCCACGCCGTCTTTGACGGTGACGGTATGCCCTACCAGGCTATACGTACCATCCCCCAGGCCGGCGGCAGCCATCGCATCGGTGATGAGCACGACGCGGTCCGTGCCCAGACAGCGTAGCAGCACTTGCATGGCGGCAGGGTGCACGTGAATCGTATCCGCGATCAGCTCGGCCGTCACATGGTCGGAGGCCAACACCGCCCCCAGAGCGCCAGGCTCGCGGTGCTGAAAGCCTCGTTGAGCGTTGAAGGTGTGTGTGACGTGGGTGAAATTGCCCCGCAGTGCGGCGGAGGCCAGCTCGTAGTCGCTGTTGGTGTGGCCTAACGCCACGACGACGCCCCGCTGACGGAACAAAGCCGCCACTTCTGGTGCATTCGGCAGTTCCGGGGCCAGGGTCGCCTGTCGGATCCAGCCCTGGCCGGCATCCAGGAGCAACCGGACTTCCTCTATCGTGGGCGGGTGCAACCAGGCGGGATTGAACGCGCCCTTCTTCTCCGGGCTGAGATACGGCCCTTCCAGGTGCAGTCCCAGCGGGACGGCCCCCGGCAGCCCGCCGCGTGCCAGAAGTTTGACGTAACTGGTGATCATCTCCAGGAGCGTATCTGTATCTGGCGCCGCGAGGGTGCAGAAAAAACCTGTCACGCCGTGAGTGACGATCCAGCGGGAATAAGCCGCCAAATCCTCCGCCAGATGCTCCAGGTTGCCGAAGGTGATGCCATGCCCACCGTGTACGTGAATATCTATGAAGCCCGGCGTGACGATGCGCCCGCGTAGGTCCAGGCGCGGCCCGGGGACACGCGGCGCGCCCTCCAGCGGCCCCACGTACACAATCTTCCCCTCATCAGAGATCACCACCGCGCCGCGCTCGATGATTTGCGTGGGCGTGAAAAGCGTGGCGCCGGTCAAGGTGATACTCATGTCTGTTCCTTCCCTAGCGCCGGAGCGATGCCGTCATGCGGTGCCAGGTGTGGCGTCGCCCGCGCAGCGCCAACGACCAGGCGGTGATGTTCTCCGGCACAGCGATCCCCCGTGTCCCGGCGTCGCCGATGTGGTGAATGTCGGCGCCGGTCATTTTGCTCAGCAGCGCCAGTTGTTCGATGGTCGTGACGCTGGCTCCTTCCTGCGAGGTACCGATCGTGTTCATCGCCAACAAACCCCGTGCGTGTGCCGCCTCCACCAACGTGTGCCCTTCCTCCATCGTCATGCCCGGCACGGTACCGGGGGCCGGCAGTACCATGCCAGCGGCTCCCGCGTCTGCGAAGGCCTCCACGTCCGCTGCTGTGACCACCGGTTCGGCCACGCCTGCCGCGTGCATCTTGCCGGCAAACAGTACAACGGACTCACCGACTGCTTCCCGGATCTCCGCCAGAGAACGCGCGATGCCCTCCCGCGTCACGCCGGTATGGGGATTGCCGGTAATCACGATGAAATCCGCGCCTTGCGCGACCGCCGCCCGCGCGTTCTGGGCAGTAGCCATCCGCCCAGAAACGTCAGCGGCTACCCCGATTTCCAGCGGTTCCAGGTTCAACCCCACCGGACGCCCGATCCAGTCTTTGACCTGCGCTAAAGTTACGCCGCGTCCCCACGACAGGTGACCAAAGACAGGAGATTCAGACGGCGGTTGCTGATCGCGGTCAGGAAAGCCCATCACTTGAGGCGCGGTCACGTCGTAGAAATTGAGCAGGATCAGATCCGCGCCCATCCCGGCGGCCAGTTCAGCGTTGGAGACCTTGTCCAGCAGCGGCGGGGCGAGGGCGATGATCTCCGCTGCCACGACTCGCCCTTCGGAAAGGCGGATGCTCTCCACCAGTTCCGAGGCCGTCAGCGCGGCAAAATCCGAGGCATTCGCATCCAACAGGCGTTTCATGATTCGCCCCATATCACGGAGAACAAGCTGTCCCGTCCAGCTTGCACGACAGTGGAGGTGGAGGGAACCACGCGGTAGCCAGCGGGCAAATCAATCATAATCACCGGAACCAGGGGGGAAAAGCCGGCCTGGGCGATGATGTCCAGATCAAAGTGCGCGATCTCCTGGCCGGCGGTGACTTCATCGCCGACCTCGACCAGACGGGTGAACCCTTTACCTTTCAGTTGTACGGTATCCAGCCCCAGATGTACGAGCACATTGAGTCCCGTGCTTTCCTGAATGGCAAAGGCGTGGCCCGCGCTGTGAAACACGACGATTTTACCGGCGAGTGGCGCGACAGCGACTCCTGTTGCCGGATCAATGGCCAGACCATCTCCCAGCATTTTTTCCGCAAAAACAGGGTCCGGCACATTTCCCAACGGTAAAACCCGACCGCTGACAGGGGCCAAAACCTGTACCTCGTTCACGCTTCCCTCTGCATAATCTTGTTCATCTTCGATCCAATCAGCTCGGCGTAAGTCCCTACAACTACCTGAATACCTTTGCCCATGATCATGGGACGTCCCAC
>JAUWHU010000454.1 GCA_030605705.1 Thermoflexia bacterium
GTCTGCGCCGCCGTTATGCCCGCGACGCCACTGCCTACAATAACGTAGCGTCTCATTGGTTCCCCTCTCATCACTCGCCTTCAAAACCGATCTGCGATTTGAAGCGTGTCTTTAATTGCCCCACAATTTCTTCTCGCGTCATGCCGGCTTCTTCTAACTCAATGATCAGCTCAAAAGCGCGCATCGGTGTGCCGATGCTGACCTCCGAGCAGAAGTGTGAGACGCCGAAATTCCAGGGGATGAGCATAAACGTCTCGCGTAACTCGTCCAGCGTCGCGCCCGCGCCGTAAGCCTTGATCATCTCACGAGACGCCTGACGGTCTCGGTTTGCTGCCATCGCCATCCCAAACGCGATCAGGTACTTGTACCTGGGTGGCAGAGCTCGCTCCGTCCCCCAGACGGTCGCCCAGAACTGGCCGGTGACGTTGCCAAGTTCTGGGTCAACCTCTTTGAGTTTGCGAAAACACACCGGCGCCAGTGCGGGACGGTGTTTCTTTGTCATTGTTCAGTCCCCCAAAGTGGCGTGTTTTTCCGCGATGGTGGTCGCTAACTTATCCAAGTCCGCGAAATCCACGTCCCTGGGGGAACCCTTGATGACGACCGGATCCAGTATCTCCACCTTCAGGTTGGAGATCATGCCCGCCAACTGCTTCACCATCTTGCCGCCCCAGCCGTAAGAGCCGATGATGGAGACGAACTTCGTCTTAGGCCGCAGCGCGTTCGCCAGGTAGGCCGCGTAGACGACGTTGGGGTGTGCGCCGGCCAGGACGGTGGGCGATCCGATCACGATAGTGGCGGCGTCCACCAGCGACATAGCCAGTTTCCCGATGTCGGTGGTGGCTAAGTTGAATTTTTCTACGGTGACTCCCTTTTCGATCAGGGCGTCCACCAGGTAATCTACCATCACGCGGGTGGTGCCATGCATTGAGATGTAGGGGAGCACGACGATGTTCTTTGGGTCGCCAAGAACCCAATCGCGATACGCTTCCAGGATGAACTCGGGCCGGCCGTACAGCGGGCCGTGGCTGGGAGCGATGAGGGAAATTTCGTACTCCTGCATCTTTTTCAGGTTCTTCTCAATGATCTTGCGGAACGGCATCATGATCTCGGCGTAGTAGCGCTTGGCCGCTTCGTAGGTCCGCCCCTCGTCGGTGACGTACAAATCGGTAGTCGCCAGGTGCGAACCGAGGAAGTCGCAGGAGAAGAGGATTTTATCCTCTTGCAAATAGGTCAACATCGTTTCGGGCCAATGCACCCACGGCGCGTGGATGAATTCTAACGTTCTGTCACCCAGCGCTAGCGTCGCGCCGTCGTCTACGGCAAGAACACGGTCTTCCGGCGTCAGCAGCATGTCTACTAACATCCCCTTGCACTTGGGCGTGCAGACGACCTGCGCTTTGGGGTATTTCTCGAGCACCTGCGGCAGCGTGCCCGAATGGTCCTGCTCGGCGTGGTTGGCGATGACGTAGTCAATGCGTTCAACGCCCAGTTGCTCCAGACGACTGAGTAAAACGTGTGACATGTCAGGATCGACTGTGTCTATCAGCACCGTTTTCTCGCTTCCCTGGATCAGGTAAGCGTTGTAACTGGTGCCGTCGGGGAGTGGAATAAGATCGTCGAACATCCGGCGATCCCAATCAACGGCCCCCACCCAGTAGATGCCATCCTTGATCTTTCTTGGTTTCATCATTGCACCTCACTCCACTTTCTCGAACATGTCTTTGCCCACACCGCAGTCAGGGCAAAGCCAGTCATCGGGCAGAGATTCAAAAGGCACATTGCCATTGTCTGCCGGGTCGTAGATGTAACCACATATCATACATTCCCACTTATCCATTGCTATTTCCTCCTTAAAAGGGTTGAAAGTTAAGAGTTACAAGTTGAAAGTTGCAAGGTACAAGGTACAAGTTGTGCTGGCAGTGTGTAGATTTTCAGCAGTGGCTGCCTCGCTATTTGCCACTTGTACTGAGCCTAAGGGATTCTAGTACACCGTGGCGGAAATCCTCACCCAGTTAGAGGCTTGCGGCGGACCACAGTCCGCCGGGAATTTTAGGCGGGAAACAGCGTCGCTTGCGCTCCAAGCGGGGACTGTGGTCCCCGCCGAGCACCAAATAACTAGCGCGGGATTTACGCCGAGCTGTACTAGTGATTTCATGGCTTTAGTTATAATGACTATTAACCAATATTTATTATAACTTATTCTGATTTTTTGTCAAGCGCTAGCGACTGCAGAATGGGACACAGATTTCGCAGATAAACACAGATCAAACAGTCCGTGGTGGACATCCTCTGGGTCAAGGCCACCGCATCAGGATCACCCCGTATTGATCAGATCCGTAAACCACGGAATGCCACAGGCTCCCATCCACGCGGCAATCACCCCCTTGATCGTCTTGCCCACCCACGTCGCCAGCATGAAACGCCACAGAGGGTATCCTACGATGCCCCCGGCCATGGCAGCCAGATCGAAAAAAGGCACCGGGAAAAGCGAAAGCACAAAGATGGTCAAATCCCCGTTGCGACGCATCCACCGTTCCAATTTCGCGTACAGGGCGGAGTGGCCCGCGATGTCTTCCACGGCATAGCCGGCCATGTATCCCGTGATCTCGCCCAGCGCGTCGCCTGTCCCGGCAGATAGTCCCGTCAGCCAGGGATTGAGCACCGCTCCCATGGTGAAGGTAAAGGCCAAGTGCGGGATGGGCAACAGTACGGTCGAGCTGCCGAGTGCGGCCATCAGAAAGACGCCGGGATACCCCAAAGTCCTGAACCAACCCACATCCAGTTTATCCCGATTTATGGCAATCAGGAATGTGAAAAGGATCAGAAAAAAGATCAGGCTGATCTTGAGTAGCTTGTGCTTAGGTTTCTTCTGCTGCGCGCCGGTCTGAGAGGACTCAGGAGAACTCATACTCAGCCTTCCAACCCGACCAGACGCAGGACCCAGGATGCGCCATAATGTCCTCCCCAGGCACAGAGAACTGCTTTCAACGTCTTACCCAGCCAGGTCATGAGGATGAGTCGCGTGGCGGGATAGCCTGTGACCCCCGCCGCGATGCCGGGCGCGTTGTAGACGGGAATCGGAACCAGGTTCATCAGGAAAACGGTCAGGTCACCGTTCGTCCGCATCCAGCGCTCGACGGTGGGGTAGAATTTCCAGCGATCCGCGATATCCTCGACCGCGTATCCCGCTAAGTAGCCTATCAACGCACCGATAGCATCGCCGGCGCCGCCGGCCAGTCCCACCCACCAGGGGTTAAGCACGGCGCCCATCGCCGTGGTGAAGCCCAGATGGGGGATGGGGAACACGGTAGCTGTGCTTCCCACCAAGGCCATGAGAAAGACGCCGGGATAGCCCCAGCCTTTGAATCGTTCGAAGTCTAACTGTTCCCGAAAGATAATCAGGAAGGCGATGAGTCCGGCAAAGACGACCAATAGACCAATCCGCAGTACCTTGCGGCGCAGGATGGCTCTCATTGAGGGAGAGGAGCGCCCAGACGAATCACCGTGGCTTCTCCCACCAGTCCCTGGGTGGCGTTGCAGCTATCCACCACGAGAGAGGCGTGTGCCAGCACGTGCGCGTAGTCCACATTGTGATGTCCGGTCACGATGACTACCGCATCGGCGGCGGCGAGTTCCGCATCTTCCAGCGCGACGGAGCGCAGCGTCAGCGGCTCGCGTTGGAAGACATCGCCGCCCACGCGATAGGTGGGGACGTAGGGATCGTGGTAACGCACATCGGCGCCCCGTCCCAGCAGCAGCTCGATGATCCGCTCGGCGGGGGAGTTACGCGCATCACCGATATCCGCCTTGAAGGCCACCCCCAGTACCAGCACTCGCGCGCCGGTCAGTGGCTTGCCCTGGCGGCTCAAGCCCTTGACCACTAAGTCAACGACGTGATAGGGCATGGTTTCGTTGGTCTCTGCCGCCAGCTCGATGAAGCGAGTGTAAAAATCGTACTCGCGCGCTTTCCATAGCAGGTAGTAGGGATCAATGGGGATGCAGTGCCCCCCGACCCCCGCTCCGGGACTGAAGGGCATGAAGCCAAAGGGTTTGGTCTTGGCCGCCTCCAGCACTTCCCAGAAATCAATGCCCATGCGCTCCGCCAGCAGGGCCATCTCGTTGACCAGGGCGATGTTCACGGCGCGGAAGGTGTTCTCCAGCAGCTTGGTCAGCTCCGCCGCCGCCGCCGAGGAAACCTCATGGACGGGCGCGCCTGTCTGGCGCAGGAACGCCGCCGCAATCGCCGTGGATTCCGGCGTCAGGCCGCCGACGACTTTGGGGGTATTGTACGCGCTCCACTGTTTGTTGCCGGGATCAATGCGCTCCGGCGAGAAGGCTAAGTGGAAATCGCGCCCCGCCTGGAGTCCGCTCGCCTGTTCCAAGATCGGCTGCACGACTTCCACGGTCGTACCGGGATAGGTCGTGGATTGCAAGACGATGAGCTGTCCCTCCCGCAACCGGGTCGCGATGCCCTCTGCGGCTTTGACAATGTAGATCAGGTCAGGGGCGCGCTGCACGGTGTAGGGCGTGGGTACACAGATGAAGATGATGTCTAGCTCCCGCACGACATCGTAGTCGGTGGTCGCCCGGAGGCGACCAGCCTGGACGTGCGGGGTCAGGTCGGCGTCGCTAATATCCTCGATGTAGCTATGCGCCGCATTGATATCCTGCGCGCGTTGCTCGTTAACCTCGAGTCCCACGGTGGGAAATTCCGCCCGAGCGCAGGCCAGTGCCAGGGGTAATCCCACGTAGCCCAGGCCGATGACGCCCACCCGCGCTGTGCGGTGGGTGATCTTTTCGGAAAGAGAGTGTGACATATCGAAAGCCTCCTGTTATAATTTTTGGGGGGACAATGATGGAGTAAAAAGGGAGTAAGAAGTAAGGGAGTAAGGGAGTAGGGAGTAGCGTTGGCGCAACTTTTAACTTTCCAACTTACCAACTTTTATTTGCTGGGCCAGCAGTGCGAGTTTCGGCTCCACTTCGTACCAGCTGATGTCCGAAAGCCCCAGCTTCTGCCGTAGCGCGTCCCGGTCCATCCCCTCAACGTAGTCGCGCAGGGCACAGGTCCAGCGGAGCATCTCGAAAGTTAGGCGGGCGATGCCCGCTTCTTGCCCCACCTTCGTCAACACGTACTCCAAGTTGCGCGCCGTCCAGGGGAAAAGGAACTGACGGGGTTTGTAGGCCGCCAAATATTCTTGAAAGATCATCAGCCACCACGCCGGCAACATGATGCGCCGCTCCTTGTGCCGGCGTCCGGGAGTGGCGTATCGCACCCACAAGGCCGGGCGCGTGGAGTCGCTCACGTCGAGATGGTTGAGAACGATTCTGACGCACTCTCCTTTCTTGATACCGGTATGGAGGAGCAACGTGACCAGCAAATGCGGGCGAGG
>JAUWHU010000275.1 GCA_030605705.1 Thermoflexia bacterium
CGACGGTAATGTCGTCAGCCATAGGGATTTTCTCCGCTAAGGCCGCTTGCAGCTCAGTGATGAGGTTCTGTTCGCGCAGCTGCCGGAGAATTTTCGCGGGCGGCGGCTGCAGGAACCGCGTTGCCACCTCGCGGCGAGAGACCTTCGCCATGACCTTGTTCTGGATCTCGATTTGACCGTCCGCGTCAAGGCCGAGACCGGCGACGCGGTAGCGGACGATGGCGGGCGTCAGGGCGATGAAGGCCGCGGCTTCCACCGTCGTGACGTCGTATTTGAGATACAGGTTGATAGTGTGCTTCTCAAGCGCCGGTTCACCGGGACTGTGGAGCAGGTTGAAGGCGTAAGGCCCCTGCGGAAGCGCGGCCTGGATGCGCCGGATCGCTGTCTCGACGCGTTCAGGCGCAAGTCCGCCAGCGCCAAAAGAAGCTAAGATGCCCGCTTTCCCCAAAGCGATGACCAGTTCCTCGCCGGAGATCGCGTGCGCCATCGAGCCGGTCGCGTAGGAATAACGCGCACCGTGAGCGGCCAGGAAAGCCGGATCCCCCAAGCGTTGCGCGGGGAGCGGCGGGACGGCCAAGAGCAATTGCTCCGGCTCCGTCTCGTGGCCGGTGGAGCAGCGCAGCTGCCCCGCGTTCGTCACGCCGATCCGTGTCGCATCACCGACGAGGTAACAGGGCTTGTCCAAATTGAGCAACTTCTCCTTGATACCCGCCGCGTCGAAGGCGATGGACGCCGCCGGCCCTTCCCAGACCTGAGTGGTGAGAGGCCCGTTCCCCAAAAAGCGCAGACCGTTATCATGTAATGTCATATCGTTCCCCTTTCATGCATGTTCAACTCCCCGGCACTCGGCGCAGGAGATGATTCCTCAACCCGCACCAGCAGCGCGTTTTTCTTCACCTGGGAGCCGGGCCAGATGGCGACACGAGCCACACGACCGGCGCAGGGAGCACGCAGCTGCATCTGCATCTTCATGGATTCTAGCACAACCAGCGACTGACCTTGCACCACGCGCTCTCCTTCTCGTACCGGCACGGCAACCACCATACCCGGCATGGGCGCGACCAGGTCACCGGCGTGGTGTGGCTGGGGCCGGTGACGCGACCGCCGGTGCGCCGGTTTCACACACGCGATGATCCGCCGTCCGGCGGCCAGCACTTCGTAGGTGCTGCGTTCCCGGACATTCAGGTGCAGCTCTAAGTTTTGATTTCCACGGCGGAGCAAGTACAAGCCATTACCACTCAAGGGGATGAGTCGCCCCGGCAGCGGTTTGCCGTCTACCAGCAGCTGAGTGTCCGTTACGTTCACCTGATATTCGCGTTCACCAATGGATACACAATAAATAGACATTGTTGCACTCCTTTCGAGGTAATAGAGTTGTTACTCAATAAAAACAGTAAGCTTTTGGACACGGATACCACGGATTAACACGGATTTTTCCTTGTTTTCTTACAAAAATATCCGTGTAATCCGTGAAAATCCGCGTCCAATTCCTGGGTTAGTTTATTCGGGAACAACTCTAATACTTTGAGCAACGCCCAGACCTCCGAGGTCTCACGAGGCTTTTGCACGACAGCATTTTGCTCAATACGGCATATCTGCCGCTCGGGCCGGTCCCTTCGCGGACTCAGGGCAGGCTTACTGACCGTGCCCGTCTGGGCTTCGGTCGGTAAGTTTGGGGCAAAAGGCCCCAATGAGACCGGCCACAGCTATTTACCATTACTTATTGAGAAGTTGTCACGAGTGTTTACACACCACCCAGGACGAAAATTTGCCGCAACGTAGGGGCGACCCCTTGTGGTCGCCCAAATCACGGCGATAAATCGCCTACTACAAGCCGGGGTATTTTCAAAGCAGATACTTTTTGACCTCACATTTGTTCTCGCCAGGCCATCATTCGCCACATTCCGGAAGGCGAAGAGGATTCGCTCCTCGTCTGACCTTGACGCCGGTGAGCCGCTAAGGCCGTAGCAAGAGCGATCTGGCGTTCCAACTCGGGGTCGCCGGCTTGAGGTCGTGGGTGAAAGGTTTCCACATAAGTCGTATCAATGTTTCCGGCGATGAAGCGGGGACTTTCGAGCACCTGGAGCAGAAATTCCAGGTCGGTGGGCACGCCGCCGAGTCGGAATTCGCGCAACGCGCGCCGCAGGCGCTGCAGGGCAACGGCGCGATCCTCACCCCAGGCGATGACCTTCGCCAGCAAAGAATCATAATCCGCCGTGACAGGCATCCCTGGGTAGAGCGCGCTATCCACGCGAATGCCCGGCCCTCCCGGTTCCTTGAGATACGTGATCTCGCCGGTAGCGGGAAGGAAGCCTTGCGCCGGGTCTTCCGCCAGAATCCGGGCCTCGATGGCCACACCGCGCAACACGATTTGATCCTGGGAAATACGCAAGACACGCTCCTCGGCCAGTTGCAACTGCTCCTTGACCAGGTCAAATCCCGTGACCAACTCGGTGACGGGATGTTCCACCTGAATGCGCGGGTTGACCTCAATGAAGTGCGCCTGCCCGTCGCCATCCAGCAGGAATTCCACCGTGCCCAGGCTGCGATAATTCAACGCGCGGGTCAGGCGGGAGGCGGCATCGTAGAGCTGCCAGCGCAGGGACTCGCTCAAACCGTGGGCCGGCGATTCCTCGATCAACTTTTGCCGTCGCCGTTGGATAGAACATTCGCGCTCGCCTAAACAGAGGACCTGCCCCCGGCCATCGCCCAAGATCTGCACCTCAATGTGACGGGCCGGCTGTACCAGCGGTTCTAAGTAGACGGTGTCGTCGCCGAAAGCAGCCTGCGCCTCCCGCCGCGCGGCGGCGATCTTCTGCTCCAATTCCTCCGGTGTGCGGGCCAGACGGATCCCGCGCCCGCCACCACCGACGGTGGCCTTAACCAATACCGGGTAGGCGACCTGCGCCGCCAGCTCCTCTGGAATTCGCTCCGGGAGCGGCGTGTCGGGGCCGGGGAGGACGGGAAGTCCCGCCGCTCTCGCCATCCGCCGGGCTGCCAGTTTGTCACCGGTCAAAGCCAGCGTCTCCGGGCGCGGGCCGATGAAGATCAAGCCGGCATCCTCCACGGCGCGGGCAAAGGCGGGATTTTCGGCAAGGAAGCCGTAGCCAGGATGGATGGCTTCGGCTCCGGTGCGTCGCGCAGCTTCCAGCAAGGCCGGGATGTTGAGGTAGCTTGCAGACGCCGCCGTCGGGCCGATGGGAACGGCCTCATCGGCGTAGCGAACGTGCAGCGCTTCCCGATCCGCCTCGGAATAGACGGCGACTCCGGGCCAGCCCAAGTCGCGGCAAGCCCGCAGAATGCGCACTGCGATTTCACCTCGATTGGCGACGAGAATTTTCACAAAAAGTTCTCCTTGAATCTTACGTTGAACGTTCCAAATTGACGGATGGCTGCCAACTCGTAGCTACCACTCACAATGGAATGTTCCCGTGCTTGCGCTTAGGCAACGACTGGCGTTTCTCGCGCAGGCTCTCCAACGCCACGATCAGACGGGCGCGGCTCTCGGCGGGCATGATCACGTCATCGAGGTACCCCCGTGAAGCGGCGACAAAGGGATTCGCCAGTTCCTCTCGGTAGCTGCGGGTCAATTCGGCCTGCCGGGCAGCCGGCTCCGCCGCAGTCGCGAGCTCTTTGCGGAAGATGATCTTCACCGCGCCCTCCGGCCCCATCACGGCGAGTTCCGCGCCGGGCCAGGCGAAGTTCAAATCGCCGCCCAGATGCTTCGAGCTCATCACGATGTACGCGCCGCCGTAGGCTTTCCGCAGGATCAGGGAGATTTTAGGGACGGTGGCCTCGGCGTAGGCGTAGATCATCTTGGCCCCATGGCGGATCACACCGCCGTGTTCCTGGTCAGTGCCGGGGAGGAAGCCGGGGGTGTCCACCAGCGTCACCAGCGGGATGTGAAAGGCATCGCAGAAGCGGATGAACCGCGCCCCTTTGTCTGAGGCGTTGATGTCCAACACGCCGGCCAGGTGGTCGGCCTGGTTGGCGACGATCCCGACCGTCTCTCCATTGAGGCGAGCGAAGCCCACGCTCAAATTCTGGGCGTACTCGCTTTGTACTTCCAAGAACTCCCCGTCGTCCACGAGCGTTTCAATAACAGCACGGACGTCGTAGGGCTGCTGGGAATCTTCCGGGACGATCTCGGCCAGTTCAGGAGTGGAGCGGTATGAGTCGTCGGTGGGAGTGATAGCAGGAGGCGGCGTCAGGTTGTTGGGAGGCAGATAAGAGAGCAGCCACCGCACTTGCGCCAGCAGAGCCTCTTCATCCGGGGCGGTGAAGTGCGCCACGCCGCTGCGACTGCTGTGGACCTCGGCTCCGCCCAGCGATTCGAAATCCAGCTCCTCGTGAGTGACGGCCTTGATCACCTCCGGGCCGGTGATGAACATGTGGGCTTGCTGTTCCACCATGAAGACGAAATCGGTGATGGCGGGGGAGTAAACCGCGCCTCCCGCGCATGGCCCTAAGATAACGGAAATCTGGGGGATGACGCCGGATGCCCGCACGTTGCGGTAGAAGATGTCCCCATAGGCCGCGAGGGCATCCACGCCTTCCTGGATACGCGCGCCGCCGGAGTCGTTAATGCCGATAAGGGGGACGCCATTCTGGTAAGCCAGGTCCATCACCCGCGCGATCTTCCGCCCGTGGGCCTCGCCCACAGAGCCGCCCAGAACCGTGAAATCCTGTGCAAAGACGTAGACAGGGCGTCCCGCGATCTTTCCCTGTCCGGTGACCACCCCATCACCCCAGGGATGCGAGCGCTCCATCTCGAAGCCGGTGGCGCGGTGGGTGGCGAACATGCCAATCTCGCAGAAGGTGCCGGGGTCAAGGAGAGCCTCGACGCGCTCTCTGGCGGTGCGCTTGCCCTTAGCATGTTGCCGGGCGATGCGTGATTCACCCCCTCCCAACCGGGCCTCGGCTCGTATAGTCTCTAAATGCGATATGACCTCGCTCATCTTGGTCCTTTTTCCCAACGGTTATGATATCCCAGTAATTCCCAGTTATGATAACCCCGCTCAAGCCCGAAAGTTACGCTCTGGGAAGAATGGGACGCAGATTTTCACGGATAGATAGTGCTCCCCTTGAGTGTTGGTAACCATAGAGGCAGCCATTTGAACCGCCAAGACGCGAAGGGCGCGCAGAAACATCAGAAAACTTGGCGTTCTTGGCGCCTTTGCGGTGAATTTTCTACTCAATAGGACGACCAACACTCTACCGGGAGGACATCCACGGATATTTTTACAAGAAAACAAGGGAGAATCCGCGTTGATCCATGTCTACCTCTTGCTAACTCCGCCCAGGTCGAAACTTTTTGAAAGATGTGGTGTTGTAATCAATGAACACAGACTATCACAATCCAACAGATCAAGTATACTGTGACCCGAACGGGCAGGGTCGGCAAGGAATCCGCCGGCTCACCAGGAGGGACATGGACGAAGGAGAAGAGCGTGACCTGATTGCGCGGGCCAAGCATGACCCGGAAGCATTCGGGATGCTCTACCGGCGATATGTCAAGCGAATCTACAACTACCATTACCGTCACACGGGGAATCCGGGCGAAGCGGAGGACCTGACATCGCGCACATTCTATCGCGCGCTGCGGAGCATGAAGAGGTATCATGACCGGCAGGCTTCTTTCCAGGCCTGGCTTTTTCGCATTGCCCATAACTTAGTTGTCAACTGGTATCGTGACCAAAGTCGCCGGAGAACAGTCCCGCTGGAGGTGGAAGACCTCCTGGCAAATCACCCGGGGCCAGAGTCCAGCGTCGAGGAACAAGAACGGCGAGAATCGCTACTGCAAGCCATAGAGCGACTGCCGGAGGAGCGCAAGACGCTGCTTGTCCTGAAGTTCACGGAACAGCTTTCCAACACGGAGATTGGCGCAGTGTTGGGTAAATCGGAGGGGGCCATCAAGTCACTATATCACCGCACGCTACTCAGCCTGCGAACGATGTTGACGGAGGAGGCGCAAAATGAGAAGCCCGTTTAGAACGCGGTATCTAACTTTGAAAGAGGAGTTCACGCCACAGGTACAAGCGGCCTGGGAATCCACCCTCGCTGCCGCCCTGATCCCGGTGCTGCCGGCCCCGGCATTTGTCGCCAGGTTGGGATACGATCTGGTAGAGGAAGCTGCGTCTCGCCTGGAAGCTCGGCAGCGACGCCGTCAGGTTTGGTGGACGGTCGGGTGGGTAGGAGGAAGTATCCTCACTGTCGTAGGCGGATTGGTGGGCCTGCACTTCTGGCAACGTCGCAGCGCTCAGAGTATCATGGAAACGCAAACCGCAGAGATTCCCGCCCCGGCGATTCTGTCCGCATCATAGTTGTATCTTCTCAAAAAGTGGGGGCAAATCATAGGGCACAGCAAAAAACAGCCACGAATTTCACGAATTAACACGAAAAAGAGAGGAAAATTAGTGAAATTCGTGTAATTAGTGGCAGAAAAGAGCAAGACCGGTTCGAGACG
>JAUWHU010000208.1 GCA_030605705.1 Thermoflexia bacterium
GCCCGACCCCGTGCCGGACGAGCTCCTGGCGCAGGTGTTGGAGGCGGGGCAATGGGCGCCGTCGGCCAGCAACCGCCAGCCCTGGGATTTCATCGTCGTCCGCGACGCGGAGATGCGCCGGGCGGTGGCGGAGCATTCCGCCTACTTCTTCATCAAGTGGGTACACGTGGCGGAGGCTCCGGTCATCATCGTGCTGTGTGGGGATACGAAAAATCGCATCTACCGGCAATTTCTTCACGAGGATATGGGCCTGGCGGGAGGGCAGATGATGCTGCAAGCCGCTGCGTTGGGGCTGGGAAGCTGCTGGGTCGGCGGCGTGGACCGCAAGGCGCTTGGCGCTGTCCTGCGGTTGCCCGATCACATCAAGGTGGTGGGGCTGCTGACGTTAGGCTTCCCCGCCGAGGAGCCTGATCCGCCCGCGCGCAAACCACTCGCGCAGATTGTCCACTACGACGTGTACGGCAACCGGCAGCCGGGCGACGACGTCGCCGCCGGGCGAGTGCTCACCGGGCTGCCGGGCATCGTGTTACGCAAGTTGAGCATTAAATTCCGGGGGTGATACCCCGGCTCGCCGGTACGTCCGCTGAGGATTTCAGGAGTCTCCTGAAAGATTAAAATGCATTGGGGCAAAAGTCGTACTTACACTGCTCTCAGCCCCCGTCTCGGGGGCGTCTCCTGGGCAAGTTTCCTCGTCAACCCGCCCCCGGGGACGGGGGCTTAGAGCTTCGGGGGGCAGGTGTGTCACTTTTACCACAGTGCGTTAAAATAAACGCAGAGACGCAAAGGTGCAGACCGTAGGTGTGGGCAGGCAGTGCCCACAGTTTCATGTTTTTTCTCCGTGGCTCTGCTTCTCAGCGACTCTGCGTTAAAAAAGGGCAGGAGAATCTTTCATCACATTACTTAATGAGGAGGAGGACAACTTATGGAAAAGCGTTATGGTGTATTGCGGTTCATCGCCAGTTTGTGGAAGATCCTGGCCTGGATCACGTTAGTGTTGGGAGTGCTGGGCGCGTTCGGCACGCTCTTGGGAGGGATTTTCGGTGGTTCTAACGCGCAGATTTGGGATTATCTGGGGATGCCGCCGCTCGTTAGCGGTACTGTTATGGGGATTGGGGGTTTCTTAGGGGTTTTGATCACCACCGTCCTGCAGTTCGTGGCCTTTTACGCGGCAGGCGAGGTGCTCTCGTTGTTCATTGACATTGAGGATAACACGCGCACTGTTGCGCTGTCGCTGCAAAGTTTATCGCGGCCTGCGAGGCCGGTAGAAAGCGTGCCTGCGCCCACTTATGGGCCGCCGCCTTTGCTTTCCTCTTGACATTAGGGCACGTAAAAGAGTAACTTCCCGTTTTTGAAGTGATTTTCCTGGGAAAAGTGGAAAGTAGCTTCTTAACGGCCCCTTACATCCGGTTCGTGAGTCAGGGTTGTTCAATTCTAAATAAACGTCTCATTTTAGCCGCTCTATGCGGAGAATTGAACAGCCCTGACCGGGTCGAGTCACCCGTACGCAACTAAACGTTTCGACTCTTCCCTGATTCTCTCAAACAGTTGGTTGGGCCAAGTGTACTTTTATCTCTCGTAGTTCTTCGCGGACAACTTGACGCAAAACATCTTCGAGTGGTTCTCGTTGACGCTCAATGTAGTATCGCAGAGCATTGTTGATGAAGTTTTGATAGCTTCCACCATCTGCCTGTTGCGCTTGTTTTTTGAACCACTGGACAGTGTCTGCATCCAGACGGATTGTGATGCGGACTTTGGGAACTGCTCGTGGCAACACCTCACGTAAGGGTTTCATCGTCGCCAGTTGCGCATTCGTCAAGGGAGGAATGTCGCTGTAGTTGATGTTTTCATCAGTCATATCATCTATTCGTTTCAAATCGTCTCTGTCCATAACTTTTCTGCTCCCGCTTGTTGGCTTTGCGCATTGAGATGATGCGAATCACATCGCCTCTAACAGTGAAAGCGATAACCATGATGCGTTCACGCATCAAGCCAAGTAAGACGTAACGACTCTCACCGTAGTCCTTACGATCATCTATGATGACGAAAGCGTCTTCGGTGA
>JAUWHU010000051.1 GCA_030605705.1 Thermoflexia bacterium
TCCACGGCCACGAAAGCTTTGTGGAAGACGTCCCCGATGTAGAGGCCTCGAGCGCCGTCCATACCGGAGAAATCCGCCAGCGCGGGGTCCATCGCGTCCGGCATCCCCATCGCAGCCAGAGTCTTCGCCAGGCTGAAGTCCTGGTCATAGCTGAACTTAGGCATCGTCAGCGCGACGCTCTCGGGGTTGAGATCGTCCAACAGCACCGTGAGATGTTCGGCAGTGAGCGACTCTTCGTAAGCGGCGAACTCGCCCTCATCCGGCACGATGAGCACCAGAGAGGTCTTCCCGCCGACGTAAGGCAGTTCCACGGCCTGGTAGCCCTCTCCCCGCGTGTAAGGGACGCGCTCCGGCGACTCCCAGTCCATCATAGGCACGGTGACGCGCTCGCCATCCAACAACACGAAAGACGCATCGTGGGTCATGTTTTTGTCGAAGGGGTACAGCCAATCCGCGTTGAAGTAGATGGCGTTCACCAGCACCAGCCGCGTATCTGGTGTGATCCCTCCCTGGGGGATCAGATCGTTGATCTTGTCCTCCGTCTGCTCGCTCACCCAATCGTTGATGGTCACGCGCGCCGATTCAGTCGCAGCGGCGAAGTCCAGCAAGCGCAGCCCCGCGCCGTAGTTTTCGGCCAGCAGGTCGAGAAATTCAGGGAGGAAAGTGTAGCCCTGCTGCCCCCAGAGGGAGTTGACGACGTTGAGCACGAAGTCCTCGTCGCCCGCGAGTTCGAGGGCCAGCGCGTTGAAGGCGGGATGCAGTCGCTCCGCCGGCAGGGTGAAGTGCAGCGTCTCCGCCATCTGCCGCGCGGTTTCCTCGCGCGCCCCGGCGTAAGTCATCGCCAGCGCCGTGGAGATGCTGTAAGGGGAGAAGAAGAGGTTATCCGCCTCCCCCTTCACGGCGTGATAGAGATCCACGGCGAAAGCGGCGTCGCCCGCGTTCAGCGCGTCCATATCGGCGGCGGGCACGTTGGGAGCGGCAATCCGTTCGGCCTGGGATTGCGCCACCTCAACCTTACCGCCGCCGGTTCCCGGACCGGGCACACAGGCCGTAAGGATCAGCAACAGCGCCAGGGTCAAATTCGTTCTGTGTTTCATCATCGAGCCTCCTTTAGAATTGCAAATTGCAAATAGCAAATGAAGAATGGAGAATAGAGAATGAAGAATGAAGAATAGAGAATGGAGAATGAAGAATTACCGTTTCGGGGAATCATAGAGACTCTCTACTACGTTTCGCTCTCTCTTCATCTCTGTCTCTCTTCTCTCTGTCTCTATCTCTCTTCTCTGTCTCCTAACTAAGACGCACGAAGAACCCCCCGGGTTCCCTTTGCGGGCCGGGGGGGTGTGGTGAATGGCGTGACGCTGTATCCTCTCAAAAAGTGGGGGCAAATCATGGGGCGCAGCAAAAATCAGCCACGAATTGGTGGGCAATCCCTGCCCACACTGCGCACAATTTCACTAATTTCCCTCTCTTTTTCGTGTTAATTCGTGAAATTCGTGGCAGAAAAGAGCAAGACCAGCTCGAGACGCCCCGGATTATTGAGATGATACGTGACGCTCAATCCACGGTGAGCGTTTTGCTCAAGTTGCGCGGGAAGTCCGGGTCGTACCCGCGCGCCAGCCCCAGCCGGTAGGAGAGGAGTTGCAGGGGCAGCGTCGCCAGCAGCGGCGTGAGCAGCGGATCCGACGGGGGCAGGGTGATGCACTCTTGGGCGTTGGTCCGCAGGCGCGCGTCCTCCACCCCGATGGCGATGGTCCGCCCACCCCGGCAGGCGATCTCGTTGATGCCGCTGACAATGACGGGCACGTCTTCCTGCCCGACAACGAAGAGCACGGGATACCCCTCATCCACCGCCGAGAGCGGGCCGTGCTTGAACTCGGTGGAGAGCATCCCCTCGCAGTGAGCGTAGGTGACTTCCTTGAGTTTGAGCGCGCCTTCCAGCGCGATGGGATAGGTCAGGCCGTAGCCTAAGCAGTAGAGATCGTCGTGGGATACCAGCTGCGGTTCCAATGCCGCTACCTGCGGTTCCACTTGCGCCAAAGTCTGTTCCAGCAGCTCCGGCAAGGGAGCCAACGCCTCGGTGGAGCGCCCGCCCATCCGCAGCGCGAGGAAGAGGAAAGCCAACGCCTGGTTGGTGAAGGTCTTGGTCGCCGGCACACTGATCTCGTAGCCGCACGCCAGGGGCAAATAATGATCGCTCTCGTTCATCAAAGTCGAGCCTGACACGTTGACCAGCGCCAGCGCGGTCATTCCCCGCCTCTGGGCGGCGTACAGCGCGCTGAGGACATCCTTCGTCTCGCCGCTCTGGCTCACGAAAATGCCCACGTCATCGGGGCCGACGGCCGGCGCATACTGCGGGATGAACTGCGGGGCCAGGATGGGGATCGCGGAGCGACCCGCCGCCTGCGCCAGGTACACCGCGCCTAACGAACAGGCGTGGTAGCTCGTGCCGCAGCCGATGAAGTAGAGGTTGCGCGCCCCGGCCATCCGCTCCACAAAGGGTTGCACGTGTTCCGAGGCCTCCAGCAAGTGCAGCAGCTCCGCCGCCACCTGCGGCTGCTCGTGGATCTCCTTGAGCATGAAGTGGGCATAGCCACCCTTCACGGCCCAATCCATGCTCTCGGTGATGACCTCCACCTCGCGCTGGATCGGCAGGCCATCTTCCACGCTGTAAAGCGCCGCCCCCTCCGGTCGCAACACCACGATCTCCCCATCTCGCACACGCAGGATGTGACGGGTCAGCGGCAGAATGGAAGGCAAGTCGGAGGAGGCAAACGTCGCGCCCTCGCCGATGCCCACCACCAGCCCCGACCCTTTCTTGAAAGCGTAGAGACACTCTTCCCCCACGCGCCCGATGATGAAGGAGTAATCGCCCTCCAGGTCGCGGTAGGCGTGACGGATGGCCTGCAACATGTCGTAGCCTTGATCAACGTAGCGCTCGACGGCGTGTACGCAGGATTCGCCGTCGTTGGTCGAACGCACGGTCATGCCCTCGGCGCTGAACTGCTCGCGCAATTCGGCGTTGTTGACGACGTTGCCGTTGTGCGCTCCCACGAGATCGCCGTCGGAATCAAGGTGCGGTTGGGAATTGACCTGGGAAGGTTTCCCGAAGGTGGCCCAGCGGAGCTGCGTCATGCCTCGGGTGCCGGTCATTTCCTCGAAGTGTAGCCGCGCCGCGACCTCGTTCACCTTGCCCACGTCCTTGCGCAGGTCAATGGCGCCATCGGCGTGCAGCGTGGCACAGCCCACAGAATCGTAGCCGCGATACGCAAGTCGCCGGCCGGCCTCCAGGAGAATTGGTCCCAGAGGTTGTTCTTTATCCGTCACGATACCGAAAATGCCGCACATATTCCCTCGCTTGATGTGAATTGTGATAGGGAGCGATCCAGTTTTGAAGTACACCGCTCCGAAAATAACCAACCCGTGCAATTAACCGATACGCTTTGGGTTGGGACACGGATTCTCACGGATAAACACGGATTTTTATTACCTTACCAGTGAAATTTTTGTACATTGAGCAAGAATTTCACCACGGAGCGAAGTATGG
>JAUWHU010000396.1 GCA_030605705.1 Thermoflexia bacterium
GGTCTCCTGACCGTGCCCGTCTGTGGCTCGGTCGGCGTAGTTTGGGGCGGAAGGCCCCAATGAGACCGGCCACAGCTATTTACCGCTTATCAAACATCAAAGGAGAATACAATGAACGAAGAACTTGAATCTACCGCCGAGGTACAGGGCAATCCACCGGATGAGGAGCAGACGGCGCGCGAGGAAAAGATCGCCGCGCTCACCAAGACGGCCCGCGAGCAGATGGCGAAGAAGAGCTGGGAAGACGCCCTGAAGACCTATGCACAGGTGCTGACCATTCAGCAACAAGCGGAGGACCGGGTGGGCATCGCCAAAGCGAAGAACGACATGGCGAGCGTTTACCTGGCACAGCGGGAATGGCAACAGGCGTTGGATCTTTTGGAGCACTCCCGCGAGATTCTAACCAAGGCCGGCGATCCCGAACAGGAGTCCGTCGCGCTGAACAACATGGCGGCAGCTCAGTACGAGTTAGGGGACTGGAAGCAGGCCCTGGAGCACTACGAGACCGCGCTATCCATCCGCCACGAAATGGATGACCAGGTCGGTGTGGCGAAAACGCTCCGCAATATCGGCATGTTGTACGCCAAACAAAGGAATATGATGAAGGCTAAGATTTACCTGAATCGCGCCGTGGCGGTGGCGAAGCGGGCCAAGTCGCCGCAGATGATCAAAGTCATCCGCAAATCGCTCTCGCAGTTGGGCAAACGGAGACGTTGAGAATGGCAAATTGCAAATGGCAAATGGCAAATTGCGAATGGCGAATGGAGCAGCAACTACCAGACGTGACAAACCTCCGAGGTGTTGAATAAACCTCGGAGGTTGGCTGCCTTTGGTTACGAGCGTTGGTTTTTGCGCTGCCCGTTGCCCGCCCACATGGGGCGGCCGGTCTCATCTCGCAGTAGCAGGGTCTGCCCGGTGGTCAGGTTCTCGACGGTCCCGGCCTTGAATTCTCCATCTTCGTGGAAGCCGAGCACCGAGAGCTCATCGCCCACGGCGAGGGCAAAGTCCGCCCTGGCCTCATAAGTGAGTGGTCCCAGGCCCACCAGCACCTCGTCACCGGAGGAGGTTCGCAGCAGTAGATCGCCATCCAGGGAGAGCACCTCTCCCACCAACGTCTCCCAGTCCTCGACGTGCTCCTCACCGGCAGAGGCGGCATTGAGAGGTTCGCGGGAACCGGCTCCCATCCCATGCCCGTCACCGGTCTCTTCACCCTGGGTAGCCAGACGCTGCCCTCTCCCCTGACTTGAAGCTCCCTGGGCGCGCTGCGCTTCGCCATTCATGACCGGCGTATCGCCGTGGGAGTAATTCCCCCCGCCATGCTGCCCGCCGCTGCCTTCTTGGGCCAGAGCGCCCGTCGCATCTGCCGCCACCCCAGCGGTGGACTGGGCCAGGAGGTATCCCGTGCCGCCCACCAGAGTAATCGCCAAAACTACCACCAAAATTCCCACAATCTTCGTCATCATCGTTTTCCTCCAAGTTTTATTTTTACGTCAGAAAGGTTCAAGTCGCCGGCTGCGTTTCCTGTGGCTTCCGCCGCGAGGCCGGCCGCGATAGTAGCCGCCTGGTCGTGCAAACGATCCATTTCCAGTGCAGTACCAGGTGCAGAATCACACCGGCGACCATGACCAGGCTGGAAAGTGTGTGCAGGTCCTTCCAAGTTTCCCGGGCGATACCCAGGAGCGTCGTCTGGAAGGCCGGATTGTTGCCTTCCTGATACCCACCCGATGATCCGCCCAGCCACAAGACTATCCCCGTGACCGCCGAGAGCAGCAAAGCCACAAGCAGCAGTACGTCTAAGGCATAATTCAACTTCGCTTTCGTCATTATCTCCTCCGTGATTTTGTGAATTGACGCCATGATACCGTAGTCGCGTGAAGATTTGGTGAAGATACGATGAAGGAATGATGGCATCTAACAAATGGCAAATGGCGAAGGGTGAAGCGTCAAACGTCAGGCGGAAACGCAACACGCAAGACGCGAAACGTGGTGCGTGTTGCGTGTTGCGTGTTGCGTCGGGAGTCAAGCGTCAAACATCAGGTGCCAAACGTCAGAACCTACACCTTGCCATTCTCTATCTCTCCTCTCTATTCTCTCCTCTCTATTCTCCCCTCTCTATCTCTCTTCTCTATTCTCCCCTCTCTATCTCTCTTCTCTATCTCCATTCTCTAGCAACCAGAAAGCGAGGGTCAAGCCGCCGCCGGGCGTGGGTTCTGCCCAGATACGGCCTTCGTGGGCCTCAATGATGCGGCGGGCGATGGCCAATCCCAGGCCAGAGCCGCCGGTGGCGCGACTGCGGGAAGATTCGCCGCGCCAGAAGCGCTCGAATACGCGGGGTAACTCATCCGCCGGGACGCCGGGGCCATTATCCGCCACGCGCACGAGCAGGCCGCCATCGTGAGGGGCCGCCGTCAGCAGCACGCGACCGCCGGGGGGCACGTAGCGCGCGGCGTTGTCCAGAATGTTTCCCAATACCTGCGCCAGCCGGTCCGCATCCACAGAGACCGGGGGCAGGGTTGCGGGCAGTTCGCAGGCGAAGGAAAGCCCCTGCTCCTCCAGGCGCGCGCGGTGCGCCTCGCCAACCCGCTGCAGCAAGTCCGCCAAATCCAACGGGTGGCGTTCCAGGCGCAATTCACCGGCGTCGGCCAGAGCGAGGAGCCGCAAATCCTCCACCAACCGGTTGAGCGTCCGCACCTGATCCAGGCCCGGCGCGATGTTTTCTGGCGTGGGTTCGTAGACGCCATCGGCGATAGCCTCCAGCGTCCCCTGGAGCACCGCCAGGGGATTGCGCAGCTCGTGAGCGATGTCGGCGGTCTGCGCCCGGCGGGCCACCTGGGACTATTCCAGGCTTTCCGCCATGGAGTTGAAGGCCCGCCCCAGCCGGCCGATCTCGTCGCGCCCCCCGACCGGCGCGCGCGCCCGCAAATCCCCGGTGGCGATGTTCTCCGCCGCCTGGGTCAGCCGGCGCACCGGCGCGACGATCCCCCGCATCAACAAACCGCCCACCAGGAGGGCCGCGACGAAGGCCGCCAGCGCGCCGGCCGCCAGCGCAGCGCGCAACCGTTCCAAGAAGCGTTGTTCCGGCTCCCCCAGAACGACCGCGCTCGCGGCCGTCTGCTCCGGCAGCAAGTACCCCACGGTCTCCTCGCCAGAAACGAGCGGCAGCGCGCGCGCCAGTTCCGAGGCGGAGACGCGGCCTTGAGGATCGCCATCCAGCTGCGCGATCACGTTACCTTCCGTGTCCAGCACCTGGAAATCGTCCGGCGGCCTACCGCGCCCCTCCGAGGATGCTCCCTGATTACCGTGCTGGGGCGTCGTCTGAGCCAGCGCCGGCAGCGCAGCCGGCAAGCCCTCCCACGAGCCGCGTTCGGCGTAGTAGCGAGACAAGGCCGCGGCGAGGTTCTGCGTTTTGTTGCTGTACAACGCGGCGTAGTGACGAAGCTCGGTTTCGGTCTGCCGGCCCACCAGCAGCGAGACGGTTCCCACGGCGATCAAGATCACCAGGGCGAACGCCAGCAATCCTTTCTGATAGAGGCTCATCGTATATTTCCCATCACTCGTTTAGCGTTTACGGGATGAAGTAAGAATGGAGAATGAAGAATGAAGAAAGGAGAAAGGCACGAAGTTCAATCCAGCTCTTGCAGCCGGTAGCCGACGCCGCGCGCGGTGAGGATGATGCTGGGATTGGCGGGGTCCGGCTCAATTTTCCGGCGCAGGTTCTTGATGTGGGCGTCCACGGTGCGCTCGTAAGCCTCGAAGGCGACACCCTGCGCCGCTTCCAGCAGGTGCGCGCGGGAGAAGACACGGCCCGGCGCGCTCATCAACGCCGCGAGGATCTCGAACTCGGTGGGGGTGAGATCCACCGGCTCGCCGGCGCGGGCGACCTCCCGCCGCCCGCGGTCCAGCGTCAACTCGCCCACCCGCAGCACCTCCGACGGAGCCGGCGTCGCCTGCATCCGCCGCAAAACCGCCCGGACACGGGCCAGCAGCTCGCGGGGGCTGAAGGGCTTGGTGACGTAATCGTCGGCGCCCAGCTCCAGGCCCACGATGCGATCCGCCTCCTCGACACGGGCCGTGAGCATGATGATCCCCACCCCCGGCTGCTCCGCGCGAACGCGGCGCGCAAACTCCCAACCGTCCATCCCCGGCAGCTGCAAATCGAGCACCACCAGATCAGGGTGCTCGTGGCGGGCGGTGAATAGCGCGTCCTTCCCGTTGTAAGCCGTCACAACGCGGAACCCGGCCTGTTCCAAATAACTCCGCACAACCCTCACAATCTGAGGTTCATCATCCACAACCAGTATCGTCTGCGACATCCTTCCTCCGTTTGTAAATGGCAAATGGCAAATAGCGAATGGCAACACGAGTATACGCAACACGCCACACGCAACACTTCTCTCTATTCTCTATTTCTTTTCTCTATCTCTCTCTCTCTGTCTATCTTCTCTATCTCTTTTCTCTATCTCTCTGTCTATCTTCTGCGATTACACGATAACCACATCGTCCAGGGCCGCCTCTGGATCGGGATAGCTCATCGCCAGACCCTCCAACGTCTCCACCACCACGGTTGCAATCACCAGATTGCGATACCATTTGCGGTTCGCCGGAACGATGTACCAGGGCGCGGCCTCAGTGCTGGTTCTGCTCAAAACACCCTCGTAGGCGGCGAGGTAGTCGGGCCACAACTTGCGCTCCTTCAAATCCCCCCGGTTGAACTTCCAGCGCTTGAGCGGCTCATCCAAGCGGGCCTGCAGCCGGTTCTTTTGCGCGGCTTTGTCTATGTGCAGGTAGAACTTGAGGATGGTGGAGCCTTCGTCAGTCAGCAATTTCTCGAAGGCGTTGATATGCTCATAGCGCCGCCCCCAAACTTCCGGCGGCGCCAGCTCGTGGACGCGCACCACCAACACGTCCTCGTAGTGGCTGCGGTTGAAAATGACTATCTCGCCGCGACCGGGGGTGTGCCGGTGTACCCGCCACAGGTAATCGTGCGCCAGCTCCTGCGCCGTAGGTACCTTGAATGAAGCCACTTTCACGCCCTGGGGATTGACCCCCTCGAAAACGTGGCGAATGACGCCGTCCTTACCCGCCGTGTCCATGCCCTGGAGCACGATCAACAGCTTGTGCTTGTTTTCGGCGTAGAGTAGCTCCTGCAAGGTCTCCAGGCGCGTGTTGAGATCCCGGAACAGCGCTTTGGCATCCTGCTTCTTCCCGGGGAAAGCGCTCCCATCACGGGGATCCCATTGACTCAGCTGCACCTGTGTATGCGGCGGCACGCGATAGCGTTCCATACTGCCGGGTTTCATATTCTCAGACATCAATGCGCCTCCTTTGGCATAGGGGCAGAGTGACACATCCGCTCCCAAAAGCTCCCCGCCCCCGTCCCCGGGGGCGGGCTTGTGAGGGAACTCGCACATGGGTCGCCCCCGAGACGGGGGCTTGGAGCAGTGTAAGTGCGACTTTTACCCCAAGGCCTCCTTTGGCTACTCCATTCCCTGCAAGCGCTCCTCGAGCTCCTGCTGTACCCGCTTGATCTGGGTTTTCAAATCCGCCTCGCGCTGCTCCAACGACCGGAGTCGTTCCTCGGTGCTCTCTAGCTGCTTGACGTAGCGCGCGCGCAACGTCCCCTCCTTACCGGCCTGCGAAAGGGGCTGCATGTTCCCCTGTATCTGCCGCTGGGCCTGGTAAATCTTCTCCCGCTCCTGGTCGCACACCGCCAGTTTTTTCTCGTAATCGGCTACCGTCTCCCAAAGCGTCAACAGCTTGGCAAGCTGATCCAACATCCTGCGATCCAACAACCCCCGCTGCAGGTAACGCTGCAAGCCCTCGTAGGATTGCTTCTGCAATTCCTCCCGCCGCCGCGTCAGACGCCGCTCCTGCACCTTGAGCGTGGTCTCACTCCCGGCCGGCGCCGTCACCGCGAAGCGCAGGTATTCGGCGGTGCATTCCTGGGGCGACGGCGTGTCGAAGAGCTCGTACTGAGCCGTGCGCGGATGCTCCACCAACACCATCAACGGCCCGGCGGTGCTGTTGGTGAGCCGGTACTCGCGCCAACGAGTGGCCCATTCCTCGAACTGCAGGTAAGCCCCGTGGATGCTCAATCGCCGGACCTCCCGGCCCGCGCCGCTCTGCTCGACGACTTTGAGGCCCAGTTCCACGGCGTAGGATAACACCACCTCGCCGCCTACGGCAGTCAGGGGCAGGATGGCTTCACCCACGTACTCGCCGCGCGCAATGACCGTCGCCGGGCCACGCTCTAAGGTCAACCCCGTCGTATTCTTCAAACGCAGCGTCGCCACGGGATGGGTGGGCAGTTGCCGGCAGTTGTAGAGCAAATCCTTGCGGTAATCCAGTTCCTCGGAAATGATGGGCACCAGGGCCGAGCGCCCCCGGCCCACCGTCACCGGCGTGCCGATGACGTACTGGAAGAGCTCACCCAGGGTCTCGCCCGTGGTCTCCACCGCTACCGTTTCCTGCAATGACTCGCGGTCTATGCGGCGCGGCGCAGGCGCTGCCATGACCTTGTTGCGCCCGGCGCGCAGCATGGCGACGCGCGGTTCAGCCTCCGGCTTCGCCTTTGGAACGCCACTCTGAAACGTCACCGGCCCGGTCGCCACACGCCGTTCCTCTTTGACCACCGGTCGCTCCGGCGTGAAGGGCGTCGTGAGGTCGTAGACGAACGAGAGCGGCATCCCCGCCACCAGCGCCAGGGAAATATCCTTCAAGTCCTCCCCCAGCCGGTTATCGAAGAGGCCCCAACCTTGCAGCAAGGCTCTACCGCCCTGGCCTTCCTCATCCGGCTCGGAGACGAGACGGGAGCTGACCCGCCACGTCGGCGCGGGGGCGACGTAGCTCACGGCTAAGTCATGCTCTCCCGGCGAGAGGCGCAGAGTCACGCTGCGGGTGTTCTCCTGATCGAGCGCTGTCTGTAGGAAGAAGCGCAAATCGCCCACGCCGCGCTCGTCGAGGATTTCCACGCCCTGGACGCGCCCCAACGTCACGACCTGCACCTCGTCGCTGCCGTCGCGCAACAGCGAGACCAACGTCCCCGCCAA
>JAUWHU010000129.1 GCA_030605705.1 Thermoflexia bacterium
AATCCGCCCCCGGGGACGGGGGCTTAGAGCCTTTGGAAGTAGACGTGTCACTTTTGCCACAGTGCCTTTTATCATAGAAAGGGGTGAGGAGCAAGGACAGTGACGAACGGCTCATTTTAGCGCGTTGGATATCCACCGGAAGGACAACGAAAAAGGGCGGAGGCTTAGCCTCCGCCCTTCAGGTTGCTTTGAAGAAAATCCGCCTTAATTTTGGGTGGCGACCTTTACAACCGTGGTAAATGCCTGGGGGTCCTTGACAGCCATATCTGCCAGCATCTTGCGATCTAACGCAATGTCAGACTGCTTCAGCGCGTGTATGAATTGGCTGTAGGAGATACCGTTCAGACGCGCTGCCGCGTTGATGCGTGAGATCCACAGACGGCGAACATCGCGCTTCTTGTTGCGACGGTCTCGATAGGCGTAGACACCGGCGTTCAGCAACGCCTCGTTGGCGCGCCGGAACAGCCGATGGCGCGTTCCGTAATACCCTTTGGCTCGGCGCAAAATTCGCTTGTGACGACGACGGGTTACAACTCCACCTTTAACTCTCACGATTCACCTCTATTTTTTCTTGCCCAGGTAGGGGGCCAGCTTTTGCACGCGCTTCACCGTGCCATCGTGCTTGACGGCGAGCATTCTGTAGTACGTGCGACGGACGTTCTTGGGCTTGCGGCGCCGGAAGTGGCTCTTGCCTTGCTTCGTGCGCATCAGCTTCCCTTTGCCACCTTTTGACAGGCGAAAACGCTTGGAGGTGGATTTATGGGTCTTAATCTTTGGCACTTTATTCCTCCCAATTACTTTTTCTTTGGAGCTAAGATCATTAGCATAGTTCTGCCGTCTAGTCGCGGGGCAAACTCCACAACAGAGATGTCGGCAAGTTCCCGGGCAATTTCATTTAACTGGCTCATGGCGACTTCCGGGTAGGTGATCTCCCGGCCCCGGAAACGGACGCGCACTTTTACTTTGTTCCCGTCTTCAAGCCAACCACGCGCATTCTTGGTCTTAAAACCCAGGTGATGATCGGTGGTCTTGGGCCGCAGGCGAATCTCTTTGATCTCCGCTTGCTTTTGCGCTTTGCGAGCTACCCGTTCTTTCCTTGATTGCTCGTAAAGAAACTTGCCGAAGTCCATAATCCGAGTGACGGGGGGAGCGGCATTAGGGGCGATCTCGACCAGGTCCAGCTCCGCCTCGCGCGCCATGCGCAGCGCCTCCGTGATGGGGAGGACGCCCAGGTTTGCGCCGTCGGCTCCGATGACCCGTACTTCTCGTGCCCGGATTCTCGTGTTGATGTAATACCTTGTCCTGCTGATGGTTATCCCCCTTAGATGGTTGAGTTGAGCTCACTCAATAAAAACAACCCCACTATCATAACATGAATAAGGTCTCTGTCAAATGCGACGATGCGTTCTTTTGTATTAGGCCCAAGGTGACGCGGGGCCACTCGAGGCCAGACGCAACACGCAAGACGCAGGACAAAGACGAAAACCGTCAGTATAAACACCAGCGCGCCATTCCTCAAGGTGACGGGGTCTCGGTTGGCGGCTCCGGTGTAGGGAGGATGGAGGATGGAGGCGTGGGTGTGGGTGTTGGTGTGGGGGAAGGCGTGGGAGAGGGCGTGAGAGTGGGTGTGGGCGTCGGCGTGGGAGTGAGTGTGGGAGAGGGCGTGATCTCCGGTGTGGGAGAAGGCGTGGGCGTGAGCGTTGGTGTGAGGGTGGGGGTAGGCGTCGGCGTGGCCGTGATCTCTGGCGTGGGCGTGACTGTGGGGGTAGGCGTTGGTGTTGGCCCTACCACTTCAACGACGACCCGGTACTCAAATTGCTCCCCCCGCTTCGTGTAGGCGACGACGCGCACCGTGTACAGATTCGGTTCCAGCCCTGAAGCATCCCAGACGGCCAAAAGCCCCTCGGTGATAGGTTGGTCGTAGGGGCCGCCAATCCAGCCCCAGCCCTGCGGATTGCTGCTCAGCCCGTAGGTGATCTCGAAGTGCTCCAGCTCCTCTGGATTGACAGCGCCCCAGATTTCCACCTCGCCGTAGATGTGCTCCCCCGGTTGCGGGCGCAGGAGGCGCACCTGGTCGGAGGCTGCGCTGGCGGTGCAGTATTCCTGGGGGGCGATGCCGTAGCCGTGAGCGGCGGCCCATTGCTGCAACCATGCCCGCCCGCCGGGATCGGTGATCCACTCCAGGACGAGCAGTACCTTTTCTGTCACGTTGGAGCGGCAGAACTGGTTGGCGCGTTTGCCGCTCTCGTTGTCAATCGCCACCTTTTGGAACCAGTCCTGGTCGGCAGTGGGCGGAAGGTGAGCTAAGGCAAATATCTCGGTCCGCTTGTCGGGGCAGTAGGGAGAGGGCTGCGCGCCGGACATGGCGCAAATTTCCCGTTCCACGATGCCCTGTGGGCGAGGGAAGTCATGGACGGGCGTGCCCTCCAGCGCGCGGGTCATGAAAGCGTTCCAGATGGGGCCTGCGCCTGCGCTGCCGGGCAGATTGAGCATTTGCGAGTTATCGTTGTTGCCGACCCACACGCCGGCGGCGAGGTCGGGCGTGTAACCCACCGTCCAGGCATCGCGGAAATCGTTGGTGCTGCCGGTCTTCGCCGCCACGGGTCGCCCCGGAAGTTCCAAGATGCTGGGGCAACGGAAGACGAGACAGCGTGCCTGCGTGTCGGAGAGAATGTTGGTGAGCAGGTAGGCCAGTTGGGGGGAGATGACTTGTGTCCCCTCGCGCTGGCGGTTGTCCACCAGGACGTGACCTTGATTGTCCTCGATCCAGAGGATAGGGGTTGGTTCCATCTGCAGGCCGCTATTGGCGAAGGTGGCATAAGCGCTGGTCAAATCCAACGGCTTCATCTCGCCGCCCCCTAAGGTGAGGGCCAGCCCGTAGAGTGGGCGCTCGGCGTAGGGATAATCGGGACATTCCAGTTGCGGTGAAACCAGCGAGGTGGCCCCCAGTCGCCCGGCCATGTCTAACAGCCCGTTTACCGTGACAAACTCCAGCGTTTTCACGGCGGGGATGTTGAGCGAGTTCGCCAGCGCCGTCCGCGCGGAGACCGGGCCACGGAACTTGCCGTCGTAGTTGACGGGTTCGTAGATATTGCCTGCTGTGTCGGTGTAGGTGGTGGGAATGTCCCAGATGGTGGTGGCTGGCGTCCAGCCCTTCTCGAACGCGGCCAGGTAGGTGAGCGGTTTGATGGCCGAACCCGGTTGGCGGCAGCGGGTGGCGACGTTGACCTGCCCGTCAATTTGCTCACTGTAAAAATCAACGCTGCCGACCATTGCCAGGATGTAGCCGCTCGCCGGTTCGATGGCGACCAACGCGCCATTCGTCGCATTGCGTTCGGCTAAGGCGGCCACCCCTGTGGCGACTTCCTCCTCGGCGATGCTTTGCAGCCGTGGGTCCAGCGTGGTGTGAATGCGCAGGCCCGGCCCGTGGTAAAGAGCTTCTGGCCCCAGCGTTTTTTCCACCCATTGGCGCACGTAAAAGACGAAGTGGGGCGCCGGGATGCGGTCGGTGACGAGTGCTTGGAACTCGTAGGCCGCCATCTCCGCTGCGGCGGCTTCCGCCTCTGCCGGCGTGATGAAACCTGCTTCGACTGTCAGCTCCAGTACCGTCCT
>JAUWHU010000492.1 GCA_030605705.1 Thermoflexia bacterium
GGGCCAATTGCAACCCCAGCTCCCCCAACGTATTCTCATCCAAGACACGCCAGCTGTTATCAAGTGTCGTTATGCTCACGGTCTGCGGTGTATCATTCTCCCAATAACGTTCCGGGTGCAGTATCTGCTCGGTTGACTTCGGGGGATGGGCGTAGGCCTCATCCACTTCGCCCCAACCGCCACGCTGGTACAGAGCCGCCACAAACTCCAGGCCGGATTGGTAGGGAAAAGTGCTGATCTGGCGGATGAAGACCGGGCTGGAATCCAACGTTTCCTGCTCAAGGCCTCCCGCGCCGGAGGTAACCTGCAGCATATCTACAAGGGGGATGTTTTCATCAGCGTAGAGAAGCATAGAAAGCGTGGCGTCTCCTTCGATCAAAGCTCTAAATGCCAGTTGCCGGTCGTCATTGCTTGGCCGGGAATTATTCAGCGGGCCCAGACCAAAGTTGTAATCCTGCAAAGCATGGACGTACTCATGAGCAATGATAATTTGATCCAATGCAGTTTGCTCCTCGCTTTCCAGGAGATATAAAGTCTTCTCTTCAAGGTCGTAGAAACCAGACACCTGTTCGGTGTAAAGATCCACCATGAGCTTTTCCAGGTCCGTTCCTGGCTCAATCGCCCCCAGCAAGACCAGCAATGCCTCGTCGTCTTCCATGTTTTCAGATGTCTCGCTCGGTTGCGAATCCACACCATGGGAAAGCCGGTCGTGTAGTTCCTCTCGTGTGATGATTTCGAAGGATACCGGCTCATCAAGTTCCAATTCGCGCATCTCAGAGACCAGCGACTCTATCTCTGCAAGCGAGGTATGTTCGGACGTTAAGGAAAAGGAAATGTCCAGCGAACCGCCAAACTCCTCGGGGGAGCTCAATCCATAGCCATAATCTTTGAGATCGGCAAGGGTGGCACAGGCAGTGATGACAGTCCGTCCCCACTGGTTAATTTCGATGAGCAGGCCATTGGGGACCGGTGCAGCAATCTGAGGAACAACCAACGCGGAGATACCGGCCAGGAAACCTGTTTCGCCCAACAAAACACTCTGGTCCAAATCGCCGGGGCCGGCATCCAGGGTGATGATCAGAGTGCGTCCGTCTTCCCCCTGATCCTCCATGCGGATTTCCGGCACATCATCCAGCATCAATCCGGCGAACTCTTGGAGGTTCTCGATGGCCCGTTCATCAGAAAGGGAATACCCCTGCTCCAGTGTGGCAAGCAGGTAATTCAAATGAGAATCCTGTGCTGCATCTCCTCCTGCAAGCGCCTGGAAAGTCTTGAGATCTTGCTTGGCCTGACGGTATTTACCCAGGTCAAGGTGGGCAATGCCTAAATAGTAATAAACCAGGGTATCGTCCAGCTCATCCTCCAAGACCTGCTCCAGGATCTCCGCACCTTTCTCCATGTCGTGATTGACGACGTTGGCTATACCCAGGAGTTTTTGTACAGCTGAGTTCTCCTCATCCAGAGCCGCCGCCGCCTCAGCCATCTGTTGGGCCTGGGCCGCGTCTCCCTGAGTCAACAAGGCATCGCCCAGCCCCACATAGGCCTCTTGCAGATAGGGATTTAGAGCCAGGGCCAGACGGTATTCCTCTTCGGCAAGATCAAACATTTGCTGTACGGTAAAGAGCGCCCCCAAGCTCCGGTGGGCCTCTGAAGGCGCAGTGCTCAAACGTAGCGCTTCCACACAGGCCTTGCTGGCATCGTCCCATCGCCCCTGTTGAGCGTATGTGCCCGCCATGCCTAATTGAGCCTCGGCGTTGTAAGGCTCCAACTCCACCGCCTTACGGAAATACTCTAAAGCCTTGCTCTCGTTCTGTTGGCACAACTTAGCGTACCCCAGTCCAATCTGCGGTGCGGCAAAACGCGAATTGGCTGCACTGAGATCCTGGAATTGCCGCTCTGCCTGATCGCATTCATCTTGCCTCAAGTAAACGTAACCGGAGATCCTTTGTGATTCTTGCTCCAGAGACTTGTGTGCCGAGGCCGCCTTCAGCTTCTCCAAAGCCTCGTCATATTTTTCCTGAGCGATGTAAAAATACGCCAACTCCACATCCACTGACCCAGAGGTGGGGTACAACTCGGCGACGTGCTCCAGCTGTGTTTCAGCAGCTTCATAATCCCGTTGCTCCATGGAAATACGGGCCTGGCCCAGGAGAGCCGGCAGATAGTCGGGGGCGATGTCTAAAACCGCTTCAAACGTCGTGATGGCTTCCTCGTAACGCTCTTCCTGCAACCACAAGTAGCCCAGCGCGTTTTGCCAGAGCACAAATTCCGGCTCCAGAGCCACGGCCTGTTCATAAGCCGCATGAGCACGTGCAAAATCGGCCGTTTCCCTATAGAAACGCCCCAGGGCATAATAAGCCTCCGGCAGCTCGGGATCCAGGGTCACAGCTTGCTCCGCCGCCTCCCGCGCCGAATCGTACTGACGATCCAGTAGATAGGCGCGTGCCAGAATACTCTGCGCGAAGGCGCTTTCCGGTTCCAGTGCCACCGCCCGCTCTGCGGCTTCCATCGCCTCCGCCGGCGCGGAGTGAGCAAGCTGCACCTGTGCCAATGTAGTATAAGCCAACATGTTCTCCGGCGCCAGAGCGACAGCTTTTTGAGCTTGTGCCAACGCCTCGTCGTAATCCACGGCTTGCCAGAGATAGACCTGTGCCAAACCGGCGTGCGCGAGAGCGTAATCAGCATCAGTAGCGAGGGCTTCCTGGTAAGCCGCCAGCGCGCCACTAAAGTCGCTTTGACGCAACAGGGCATCGCCATCGGTGGACAAATCCTCTGGGGAAGGTGTAGGAATTGGGGTGGGTGTGGGAATTGCCGTGGCGGTAGGCGGCGGCGTTGTGGGACTACAAGCCGGTAACAACAAAACAACCAAAGAAACTACCAAAAGTAATTGCTTGCGGAATTTCATAGTCACCTCATGATAAGATTTGTTGTACAATGAAAAACATCTAAAAAGCATACCATACATGCTAAAAAAGACAAA
>JAUWHU010000185.1 GCA_030605705.1 Thermoflexia bacterium
GGCCCGGAAACGTTATCCTTTCCTGCCGGACGTGCCGCTCATCGTCAATTCGGACGCGCATTGGTTAGACGCCGTGGGGCAAGCTGTGACCGTCTTCGTGTTGGAGTCCCCGCCCACGGTGGCCGAATTGCAGCGCGCGCTGCGCGGAGAGGGAGACCGGCGGGTCTACATACCATAGCGCGGCAAAGCCGCAAATGTGCAAATGGCAAATGTGCAAATGTGCAAATGGCAAATGGCAAATGGCAAATGACAGACCATAATTCTCGTACATAACGCAAATCTTGTAGGGTAATTCTACAAAGCAGCTTTTGAAGCTCCACAGTTAAAAAAATGAACAATGTCACTACGGAACAGCTTACGGAATTGTTATAATTCGGGGTGGTTTTACCCCGATTCAATGAAGTCTACGCTGGGAAAAATTTCTCCACCGAAATTACCGTGCGAGAACAACCAAATATCCGAAACAGGAAAGGAGACATGATGAAGACAGATGTGTTAGTCATTGGAGGAAGCGCAGCCGGGATCATCACTGCTGTCACGGGAAAGTCCAATTATCCCGATAAGGACTTTCTGGTAGTCCGCAAAGAAAAGCAAGTTGTCATTCCTTGCGGCATTCCTTACATCTTCGGGTCGCTGGAAAGCAGCGAGCAAAACGTCGTCCCTGATAAAGTGTTGAGCAAGGCAGGCATAGAGCTAAAAGTCGGCGAAGTTGTCTCCATTGATCCGCAAGAAAAGGTCTGCGAAACCGCCGATGGCACACAGATTCACTATGAAAAACTCGTCTTAGCCACAGGGTCTGAGCCTCGGCTCCCTCGCTGGCTCAAGGGCGCCGGCCTGGAAAATGTGTTCATGATCCCGAAAGACAAAGTGTACCTTGACATGATCCTGGAAAAGCTGCAGGACTTCCAAAAGATCGTGGTCGTTGGCGGCGGGTTCATCGGCGTCGAGATGTCGGACGAACTGCACAAGCGCGGCAAGGACGTGACGCTCGTGGAGATACTCCCTCATATTTTGGGACTGGTCTTCGATGAGGAGATCGCGGCCCAGGCTGACGAGATACTCGCCGCCAGGGGCGTCACCTTGAGAACCGGTGTAGGCATCCAGGAAGTGATGGGAGATACAAAGGTCTCCGGTGTCCGCCTGGCAAATGGGGAGGAGCTCGCCGCCGATGCGGTGATCTTAGCCATAGGCTATGCTCCCAACACAAAACTCGCCGAGGAATCCGGCATTCCCCTCAACAAGCTGGGCTTCATCAAAGTGGATGAGTACATGAGAACCGAGTGTCCCGACATCTTCGCCGTGGGAGACTGCGCCGAGAAGAGAGGATTCACCACCAGAAAAGTAAGCGCCGTCATGCTGGCGTCCACCGCCACCACAGAGGCCCGGATCGCCGGGATGAATCTCTATGATCTGGAAGCCGTGAAAACCTTCAGTGGCACCATCGCCATCTTCGCCACCGCCATCGGCGAAACCGCGTTTGGCGCGGCGGGACTTACCGAAGATGCAGCCAAGCAGGAAGGGTTTGACGTCGTCACGGGAAGCTTCCAGGGGGTTGACAGGCATCCCGGAGCACTGGCCGGCATGCACAAGCAACTGGTCAAACTGATCGTCGCGCCCCGGTCGGGCGTGATCTTAGGGGGAGAGGTCGTAGGAGGCTCCAGCACCGGCGAGCTGACAAATCTCATCGGACTCGCCATCCAAAACCGGATGACCGTCGGTTCCCTCTTCTCCATGCAGCTCGGAACTCACCCGCTGCTGACCGCCCCGCCGACCGCCTACCCGCTCATCAAAGCAGCTGAAGCCGTCGTCAAGAAGATCAAGCCGGCGATATGCGCTCTTCCTCATTAAGAGGTAAACCGGACAAAGCCGGAACCAAAAAGCCAACCACAGATTACACAGATTTCACCGATTTTTTTTAACCCCTTAACCAGTCTGTGTAATCTGTGAGTGTGGGCAGGAAGTGCTCACAAATCTGTGGTTCGTTTTCTGCCACAAAAAACGAGAGTTTCGCCGACAAGGTACCATTTCTCTCGCAATCGAGGTAAAAATATGAGCTTAAACCCTAGTGTAGCACTAAAAACCCAACCGGTGTCCCTGGCGCCGGAGGACAAGGCCCAGATTGACGCCATCCTGACCGAGAATAAGGATCAACCCGGCGCGACCATGCTGGTGCTCACCTTAGTACAGGAATCGCTGGGATACATCTCCTCCGCCATGCAGGCCTACATTGCCCAAGAATTAGACGTCCCCCTCAGCCACCTCTATGGAGTGCTGACTTTCTATTCCTCGTTCCGCATGGCCCCCATAGGCCGCCACCAGATCAGTATATGTCTGGGAACCGCCTGCTACGTGCGCGGCGGCCCCATGCTGACCGAAAAACTGCAACAGCTGCTGGGCATCCAGATGGGGGAGACGACGGAAGATGGGCGTTTCACATTGGAGGTTTGCCGCTGCGTGGGGGCGTGCTCCCAGGCGCCGGTGCTCATGGTTGATGATGACATCGCCGGGCGCGTAGACCCTTCTCAAGTCGCCAAAATTCTACGCAAGTATGAATGACCGTCTTCCGCGAGCTCTCCCAGCACATTTTAGATATTTTTGAGAACGGTGCTCACGCCGGCGCGAGTCTGATGCACATTGACATCGAAGAAGACTTACCACAGGATCGCCTCTCCATCACGATCCAGGACAACGGACACGGCATGGACGCGGAGATGCTGCAGCACATCACCGATCCCTGGGTCACGACGCGCACGACGCGCAAGGTGGGGTTGGGAATCCCCTTCCTCAAACAGACGGCGGAGATGTGCGGCGGCGAGTTCAGCATCCGCTCCACTCCCGGCGTGGGTACGCTCACCCGCGCGACCTTCCAACACAGTCACATTGACCGCCCCCCTCTCGGCGATCTGGCGGGCACATTGCTTTGCATGATCGTCGGCTATCCAGGCGTGGACATCGTGTACCGGCGCCGCGTGGCGGAGCGCGAATTCACACTGGACACCCGCGAGATCCGGGAAATACTGGGAGAGGACGTCCCGCTTTCGGATCCCGACGTGCTGGGGTTCCTGCGGGAAACGCTGGAAACAGGATTGCGCGAGTTAGGGAAGAACTAAGGTTCTACTGAAAAACCAGGAATTTCACCACAGAGACACAGAGAGCACAGAGATTTTAAACTTAGCATTCAGAAAATTAACTAGCTGTGGCCGGTCTCCTGACCGAGCCACAGACGGGCACGGTCAGTAAGTTTGGGGCGGAAGGCCCCAATGAGACCGGCCCGAGCAGCCCAAATCACGGCGATAAATCGCCTACTACAAACCGGGTTATTTTTGAAGCAGTTACGAATTGAGAAGAATATCAATAGAGTTGTTCCCGAATAAACTAACCCAGGAATTGGACACGGATTTTCACGGATTACACGGATATTTTTGTAAGAAAACAAGGAAAAATCCGTGTTGATCCGTGGTATCCGTGTCCAAAAGCTTACTGTTTTTATTGAGTAACAACTCTAATACTCTTACCGAAGTTATACGAGGAGAAATTCAGATGAAAAATTTAGCAGAATTGCGTAAGATCAAGGAACGCGCTCTGGAGCGCCGCAAGCTGGCGGGCGAGGGCGCGCGAGC
>JAUWHU010000501.1 GCA_030605705.1 Thermoflexia bacterium
AGAGACGCCGGCCGTGCTCGCGCTGTACGAGGTCGCCAACATGCGGAACGTCCGCCAATAGTTCACCGTGCCGCTCTCTGTCTGCATCTGGCGCACCACGACCTGGGTTCCGTAACCCATCACCCGGTTGGCAGGGGCCAACACCACGCTTTCTCCTTCGACGCGGCGCTCTACAACCTGCCCATCCTCGTAGCGCAGGCGGATACGGCGTTCCAACACCCCGGCAGCACCCTCCTGGAGCAATCCACGGGTATCCAATTCCATATTGGCATCCGGCTGCCACAAGGTGTCATAGGGGATGGGGCTTTGCTCCACCAGGACGCTTTCCGTCACCCGCACGACCCGCACCTCCACGCTATCCCTCACCGGCGCATCAAGTTCCGGCGTAGCGTAATCCTGCCCATTGAGGATGATCCCCAGATCCGCGAGCACCTCTCCCACCCGATTGCGGTGAGTGCGGGTGCGCAACGTGTGCCCGTCAATGTGGATCGCCACGGGCACGGAACGTTCCAGCAGGATGTGCATACCGCTCTGAATGGGCGTTGCGGGGTCGGGGAAAACACGGTCGGCCCGGTAGAGGGTGATGCCGTTCTGGAGCAGTGCTTCGCCCACGGTCGCGGCGTGTGTGTAGCAGAGGGTGCGTATGGCTCCTTCCTCCAACACGATGGGGGAGGCGCGCTGTACCACCAGCCGGAAGCGCGTAGCTAAGGGGTCTCCGACCTGCGGCGGGCGCACTTGAAAGCTATCGTGCGCTGCCAAGACGATGTCCTCCTGCGCCAACAGATCGGCGGGATTTTCATCGTGGACATAGCGCAAACGCTCCACGCCATCCACCACCAAGATCACCGGTCGGGCATGGTCAATCTCCACCACCATTTCCGGCACCAGCGGCGTCTCCAGCGCCGGCGAAACCTGATCCTCCGGACGCAGGGCCATTCCCAAATCGGCTAACAACAACTCCACGGTGGGTTGGTGTGTGCGCACAGTGCGCGCTTCTCCATCTACCACTAAGGTGATGGGAGTAAGCGTCGCCTGATAACCGGCCGCCAGCCCGGTCAATGCCAGGAGAGCCAGCAACAACGCCACGCCACGTTCTCGCAATTTCATCCTCACGCTAAGAAAAAAGGGGCGACAGGCACTCCCATCGCCCCTGATTACCATCTACTGGAGACAATACCCCAATGGTACTGAAGGCCAGAAAACACTGCGGCACCCGGAAGCCACTCCTTATCGTTGCTTCCTTCCGGACCTGGCGAGATTCGAAGGGTTCCGCCGCGCAGGCCCCAGCCTTCAGCACCACTCGAGCATTGTAGCCGTACCCGGTAGTCCATTGACTTTATCATAACGGACGGTGAGAGATTGTCAAGCCTTCCTTGTCAACGGGCGCAAATCGCATATAATGAAGTTGTTGAGATCATGCTGGCATCAGTGATCGTAGGAGGTAAATCAATGCCATTGTATGAGTATCTGTGTAAAGACTGCGGGCTGCGTTTTGATCGCCGCCAGCATTTCTCGGAACCTGCGATCAGTGTTTGTCCGGAGTGCGAGGGGAAAGTTGTGCGGTTGATTCAACCGGCGGGCATCATCTTCAAGGGAAAGGGCTTCTACGTGACCGACAACCGGACCAAATCCTCAATGGCGCTCCCCGGCACGCGCAAAGATAAATCGGCCCCCAAAGAAACTAAAGAAGCTAAGGAAACCTCTGATTCGTCCTCTAAGGATGAAGATAAAGCTTAAATTCTGGTAATGTCTCCTTTCGTGAGCCGGGGTACAGCAGCGCGCTGTACCCCGGTTTTGCTGAGAAGTTGTCACGAGCGTTTACACCTATCTATTACTCAAGTGAGAAGAAAGGGGACATCGGAACTTTTGTATGGAAGAACTTTTAACCATGCAGAGATGGCGGCGTTGGCGACGATGTAGATTTATCATATAATTAGGGGCAGCCCTGGCAGAGAGCGATTTTATTGACAGGAGTAGCAATGTCCCTGCTCGCCGGAATTTATGCGGAAACCCCCTTGATACGTCAGAAATACCTCGAGTGGATCTCGACGTCGTGAACAAGTCCCGTCCAACAAGGGCGTTGACCCGATGCGATTAGCGCACGCCCGAAATCGGGGACCGCGCGCGCTTGTAGTTGGTCTTGTAGCGGGGACTGCTTTCACGCATCCGCCGCGTGAGTGAAGCCCAATCCATTATGCGGCAACTGCTCCGCGAGTTGGGTTCATATCACGATTAGAGCGAGGTGACGAGATTGCGTATCCTGTTGTTACTTCTGATTCCTCCAATCCTACTCTTCCTTTGCGCCTTGATAATCATTTGGCTACCCCTGCCACAGCCGTTTCCTCCTACATTGAGCGGAGGACGGAATCTAATGTCAGCCATAGTGACGGGTGTCCTGGGAGCGGGTTACGTCGTTGGTCTGGCTGTGTATGTGGTTTCCACATTTCTGCGAGCAGGTCGCGTCTTGGACCCTGTCCTCGCGTCGGCGGGAATGGTTTCAAAGAGCTATCTGGTGTTTGGGCGACAATACCAGGGAGTGCTTGAGGGACGGGAGGTGGAAGTCAATTTCGTGCCATCGTCAGGGGTTAGACCAGCACAGCTGAACGTCTATGTTGCAGTAAACATTGGCACACGGGTGGCGCTTGGATGGCAAAGGCCATTGCTGGATTGTAGGGATTGTGAGCGGTTGGAGGCGGCCGGAGCAGAACTGCGGGGTGTACAGGTGTATGCCCAGGAAGAGGAAAGAGCCGGTCGCTTGCTGAACGACGCAGCGAGTAAAGAGGCAATGGCGCGCTTGCTGGATGACCAAGAAACGTATGGAATCAGGGAGATATATCTGCAACCTGAGAGAGTATGGTTGCGAGCACGTCCTCAAGGGATGAGGGGAAAGCGATTTCGGCAATGGTTGGATGATGTGCTGGTACTGGCAGAGGCAAGCGAGAAGGCGTTCGAAGAATTATCAGAGTGAGCTTCTTGGGAGGCAAGGATTGGGAGTTCAGACCCAGCGCATGAAGCCGACCTGCTAATCGAGTAGAGTTGGGTGTCCAAGATCAGCCACAGCGGAGTTTGAAGGTAACGAGGTAACACATGTCATCAAGTGACACGAATATCAATCTCAATGATTTAAAAAATCAGTTGGAGGCTATTGAGGAACAATGCCCCAGCAGCAGTCTGGTGATCTATGTACCAATGCAAGAGCACGAGCAGTTCTTCAACGACTTGTGTCAAATCTACCTGGACGCGCCCTCTCGGGAACGCTGGCTGATCCGGGATGCCGTAGCTGACAAGAAGGGTATATTGAATTGTCTTCTGGGGTATGTCTATGAATCAGCCAAGCGGGTCCGGGCAACCAGGGACAGACGCTGGTTGCAGATCGGGCTGGCAGCCGCAGCCATTCAGAAAGGCGGCTATGACCCTCGTGATTTCTTGCTGGCTCTGGCGGAGCTATATGTGACCGCCGAAGAGGTAGGCTTAGATCCAAAATCCGAGTTCGAGGCGCTAGGAGGCGGGATACCAGCAAACTTCCACACGCATGCCGTCGTGAGATCGCGGCGTAAGCGTCCCAGATGAGCAATCTACCGAGAGAATCGTGGGGGACCACGCCCAACATGCGCTGCAACCACACGCGCCTTCGGCGGCGGTACACGTGAGCGGCAAAGGACGTCATGGATACTTCGACAAGCTCAGTACCAGCCTGGTCGAGGAGTTTTTTTGGGGGAGGGCAGCGCTCAACCTTTCGTTTTTGTTTGACTTTTATCGTGTCTTGTTACATAATATGTGCAGGTGAGTGGTAATACGCTACGGCGAATAAGAAGGAGCTAAGTAGACCCCGCGCACTCAAATACCCCGATAAAGAGGGATCACAATGAATGGACAGGTAGCTTGGAAAGAAGTGATCAAACGATGGCAACCGTTTCTGATTTGAGAATAGGTGAATGCGGAATTATCAAAGATGCGACATAACTGAGAATAGTGTATAATAGAGGTGAGAGAGGAACATCGGAGATTGAGTTGGGGAAGCAACACTATGCTAGAAATATCACCAATCACGGAATATCGTCTCACCGATCATGCTCAATTCGAGATGGAACGACGTCAGATTACCGATGCAGAAATCGCACGAGTTCTCTTTGCACCAGAGCGGGTTGAGATGGTTCGTCCTGGCCGAGCAGTTTTTCAGTCACGGATGGAGTTCGGAGAGCCTTCGCATACCTATCTACTGCGAGTCTTTGTAGACGTTGATCGACGTCCGGTAGAAGTGGTTACGGCTTACCGAACCAGCAAGATCGAGAAGTACGAGGGGGGGTGAAACATGAGAGTAATATATGATAATGAAACAGATACACTGACCGTCATTTTCGCAGATACGCCCGTAGCAGAGAGTGATGAGGATAAAGCCGGAACAGTTTTGGATTACGATGCACTGGGTAATTTGATATCTTTGGAGATTCTTGATGCCTCACGGCGGGTAAAACTACCGACTCAGATTGAGTATCAAGTGATTCCAGTTGGCGTGTAGTCATAATAGCGATGTCTAGCAGCAAAAGAGGGAGGAGCATGGGGTCTCCTCCCTTTTGCATAGCAGCGTATATTTTAGTTGTGATTCGCGCCTGAGCAGGGTATCAACTCGATGTGGCTGGCGTCGCAGACAGCAGCGGATGGCATCGCGGGCCTGATCAAGGAGTTTTTTTAGTTTGGGTTGCACTGCTCAACCTCTCG
>JAUWHU010000177.1 GCA_030605705.1 Thermoflexia bacterium
GAGCACAAAACCTACGGCGACCTGTTCTATCTCTAACGTGATGCTGGCGAAGGCGATGATGAGGGCGATCGCGGCACCGATCAGAGCGGCGGCGGCGAATCCGGCCGCCAGGCTGCCCGTGTTCAAGGCCACTGCGAAGGCGGCCATCGCCGTGAGGAGGATGGTGCCATCTAAAGACAAGTTGACCGTACCGGCTTTCTCGGTCAGCGTTTCACCCACGCCGGCGAAGACGATGGGGGCGGCGTTAGCGATGATGGAAGCGAGCGTGTTGATAATGAATGGATCCATACATAACCTCTGAGGCGTCAAACGTCAGGCGGTGTTTGGCGCGCGAGCTTTTTTCTCAAGCCCGCGAACAATAACACGGACAACACAATCGCGCCTTTGAGCACGCCGCCCAGTGAAGCATCTAACTGCATGTTGAGTTCCAACCGGGGGCTACCCACGCCTACGGCGGCGAAGAAGAACGCGACGGCCGGCACCAGCTCCGGCCGGAATCCGGCTAAGATGACGACTAACATGCCGGTGTAGCCCAGTCCGCCGGAGATGCGGGGGATCAGACGGTGGTAGACCGCCGTGGCCTGGAGTGCGCCGGCCAGCCCTGCCAGCGCGCCACAGATGACGAAAGCCGATAACATCCGCCGGTTTGTGGGAATCCCCTGCAGGTAGGCTGCGCGCATGTTCTTGCCCATCGCGCGGAGCTCCAATCCAAAGCGAGTCCCCTTGAGCAAGAAATAGGCCACGAGCACGGCAATCACGGCTAAGATCACGGCGAGGGGCGACAGGCGGGTGTTGCCTAGCCGGGGAATCCAGGCTGCAGCCGGGAAAGGCTCGGTACCGGACATGGTCGCGCCTCGGGCCTGTTTCCATGGGTTGAAAATCAGCCAGATGACGAGAGCCGTGGCGATGAAGTTCATCCCCAGCCCGGCGAAAATTTCGTGAACATGGGCGTAAACCCGCAAGGTCCCCGTCAGCAGGCCCCAGAGCGCGCCGCCCAGCATCCCGGCGAGGATGATCAGGGCCAGCAACAGCGGTTGTGGGAGCAGCACGTTGCGGGCCACCCAGGCGGCGAAAATCGCGCCTAAGATGATCTGCCCTTCCGCGCCGATGTTCCACAGGCCGCCGGCAAAGGTGATGCTCATTCCTGCGCCCACCAGCGCGAGAGGAACCCAGGCGGTCGCCACGTCGGCCCACTTCTGAGGGCTTTCCAGCGCGCCCCGGAAGATTTCTACGAAAGGTTGGAACGGCGGCGCGCCGACGGCCAACAAGATCAACGCGGTGAGGAGCAGCGCGGCCACGATAGGGCCGCTGCTCCAGAAAAGCGAGGATGCCAGTTTCGAGTTTTGAGTTTTAGGTTTCATGGTTCAAGTTACTAGTTGAAAGTTACAAGATGAAAGTTGAGTGCTGAAAGGTTTCAAGCTGCTGGTTGACGGTGCTTGCCCCCAATCATGTAGCCCAATTCCTCCACCGTCACTTCACCGGAGGGGAGGGGAGGGAACATCTCGCCATTGAAGAAGACAACCACGCGGTCGCTGTACGTCATGATCTCGTCGAGGTCGGCGGAAGAGAAGAGGATGGCCGTGCCTTGTTCCCGTCGCTTGAGCAATTGTTCCCACACCCAGCGGCTGGATTCTATGTCCAGGCCCCGCGTGGGGTGTTCCAGGATGAGTACCTGCAGGGCCGGTGGCTGGAGTGACAGCAACAATCGTTGCTGGTTCCCGCCGGAGAGAGTCTCCACCGGCGTCTCCGGGCGTCCTTTGATGTTGAAGAAAGCGATTTTCTGCTCGGTGTAGGTCTGGTTTTCCTCCCAATCAATGAAAAAGGGGGTGGGGCGACGCAGCGGGAAATGTTCGGCGATGCTGAGACCGCCGATCAATCCCTCGGCGATGCGGTCGGCGGGGAGCAGGTTGATGCCGGCGGCCATGAACTCGCGGTAGGCGCGCCCGCGCATCTCGACCCCGTCCAGCCGGATGCTCCCGGCCTGGGGCCGGATCAGGCCGGCCAGTGCGCGCAGGAACAGGGTTTGCCCGCTGCCTTCCATCCCGGCGAACCCGAGTACCTCGCCGGCGTGGGCCGTGAGGTTGGCGCGCATCACCTGGGGCCGCCGGCTGCTCAACGTGAGGTCAGCGGCCTTGAGGAGCGCTTTTCCCGGCGCGATGGCGGGTTTGTCAGGCATGGCGACGCTCTGGCCGAACATCAGGCGCACCAGTTCATCTAAAGGCACGGGCATGTCTGCGTGTCCAGTCACCTGGCCCTGGCGGAGGACGGTGATCTCATCGCAGAGGTCTTCCACTTCCTCCAATTTATGCGAGACGAAGACGATGGTTTTGCCTTCCTCATGGGCCAGACGACGCAGGGTGGCGAACAACCGCACTTTCTGGGGAGCAGAGATGCCGGTGGTCGGTTCGTCGAGGATGATGACCTGCACGCCTAACGCCAGCAAACGGATGATCTCCAGCTGCTGGCGCTCGCCGACCGTCATGCGCTCGACGGAGGCGTCGGGATCTAACGGGAAGTTGAACCGCCCGGCCAGTTCTAACAGCAGCCGGCGCCCCTGCCGGCGATTGGGAATCAGCCGTTTGTCAAACTCCAGCAGGAAATTTTCCAGCACCGGCAGGGGAGGGAAATCGAGCGGGTCCTGGTGGAGCATCCCGATCCCGGCCTGGATGGCCCCGGCAGGGGAACGGAATTCTATCCTCTGTTCATCAAGGAGGATTTTCCCCTTATCCGTGGACTGGTAGCCGGAGAGGATTTTCATTAGCGTGGTTTTGCCCGCGCCATTTTCTCCCAGCAGCCCGTGGATGCGTCCCGGCTCCAACGTCATGGAAATATCGTCGTTGGCACGGACGGGGCCGAAGGATTTGTGGATGTTTTGTAGTT
>JAUWHU010000331.1 GCA_030605705.1 Thermoflexia bacterium
GCACTTCAGCGTGGAGATGATGGTACAGCAAACCCAATCGCTCTACGAGCAGCTCTTAGCCGAGAAAGGCCTATAATGACTCCCCTCCCCATCCTGCACGTCATCACCCGCCTGATCGTCGGCGAGGCGCAGAGGTTTGCCCAGCTGCACTCGCTGACAGGTCCGAATTACCACAAAAGTGACACCGGGCGGCAACTGTGGTATACTTGTCGCAGATAGGCATGGAGGAAAACGATGACCGGTACGAGTATGCCAGCGACAGTTCCCCTTCAGATTGAGATCTATCGCCATACTTTTCGACAACAGCTGCAACGCGACCAGGAGTCGCGGGAGAGACAGCGACTGCAGGCATTGCAGGCCATGCGAGATAAGGCTCCGGCTATCCTGACGGCGTATCCATCCGTGCGGCGCGCCTACCTGTTCGGCTCCGTCACCCGGCCCGGCGCTTTCCGCCCGACCTCGGACATTGATATCGCCCTCGAGGGGACAACAGCAGCCGAGTATTTCGCCGTGTGGCGAGACCTGGAGCGCGCCCTGCCCGGCTGGGTGATGGACGTGCGCGAGATCACCGGCACCTCTCCCTTCGCCGACCTGATCCGCAAAACAGGAATGTTGATCTATGAACGAGTAAGTTCGTCTACTCCAGAGAGAGGTTCCTGCAATTCTTAGACGCCCTGGCTAACCTGGAATTGCAAATTGCTAAAATCTTGGCGATCTCTGCGGTGTGAGGGCTTTCACAGGAGAAAATCCATGAGTATTCAAATGGTAATCGAATTAAAGGAAAAACGAGGAGTGCAACCGATCCTGCAGGCGGTCAAAACCTACAAATCTCGTCTGCGAGCAGGCATTGAGCGTACCAAACGTCATCTCTCCCAGTTCGAGCAGCGCTATGGCGTAGATACGGATTACTTCTTACGAGAGATGACGGCAGAGGAATTGAAAGAGGGCGATCTGGAATACGTGGAGTGGGCCGGGGAAGCCCAACTGCTAAAAGGACTGGAAGCTGAGTTGTCGGAGTTGGAATATGCCCGTTACCAACTTCCCTGAATATGCCAGGAAAATAGATGCGGTTCTGGGTTCTCTCATCGCCACTGGCGAGGCGACGTTGATGGATATTCGAATCGATCAACGCTCTTCGCTGCGTGGCTTCATCGCTGGTATGCTTAAGTTTAACGATGGTTCGGAACTACACTTCCGCGAATTTGTGGATACCAGCAGAACTAAGCCAAGGCTGATGTACGCCTATCATTATCAGGATGTCAATGGGGAGCTCATCTTTCGCTATGATAATGCCGCCCACCGGCCACGGCTCCCGCAAGTGGAGCACAAACATACCGGGAGTGGAATAGCCAGCTCACACACGCCGACGCTGGCGCAAGTGATTGATGAGATTTCGGTAGAATGGATAAGCTCCCCGTCCTGCACATCATCACCCGCCTGATCGTCGGCGGGGCGCAGGAGAACACCATGTTCACTGCCGCGCTCCTTGATCCGGCCCGCTTCGACGTGGAAATCCTCTCCGGGCCGCAAACGGGCAGCGAGGGCAGCCTCATCGCCGAGGTCCGCGCGCGCGACATCCCTCTGACTATCCTGCCCCAACTGCTGCGCCAGATCAATCCCCAGAACGATCTGCTGGCCCTCTGGAAACTCACCCGCCGGATGCAAACCCAACGCTACGCCATCGTCCACACGCACAGTTCCAAAGCCGGCGTGATCGGGCGGCTGGCGGCGCGGCTGGCCGGCGTCCCCGTCATCATCCACACCGTTCACGGGTGGAGCTTCCACGGCCACATGTCCCCTGCCAAGCGGAAAATGTACATCCTGTTGGAGAAGTTCGCGGCCTCGTTCACCGACGCCATGATTGTCGTCGCCAAGCCTGATATCGAGAAGGGACTACGCGAGGGCATCGGCAGGCCAGAGCAGTACCACGTCATCCGCAGCGCGATCCCCCTGGACGAGTTCAATCCCGCGACCGTGGATCGTGACGCCGCGCGCGCCGAACTGGGACTGCCCCCGAACGCGCCGGTCCTGGGCAACGTGGGACGCTTCTCCCCGCAGAAGAATCCTTTAGATTGGGTGCGCGTCGCCGGAGAGGTTGGCCGCGCGCTGCCCAGCTGTCACTTCCTGCTGGTCGGCGATGGCCCGCTGCGCGCCGATGTCGAAGCCGCGCTCGCCGAGGAAGGCATCGCGGAACGAACCGTCCTCACCGGCCTGCGCCGCGACGTGCCGCGCCTGATGGCTGCGCTGGACGTCTTCCTGCTAACCTCGCTGTGGGAAGGGCTGCCGCGCGTCATCCCCCAGGCAATGGCGCTGGAAATTCCCGTGGTGGCGAACCGCGCCGACGGCACTGCCGAAGCCATCGCTCACGGCGAAACCGGCTTCCTCTGCGAGCCAGGGGAGATCGCCGAGCTGGCCGGCCATTGCTTGACGCTGCTGCGGAACCCCAACCTGCGCCGGGTCATGGGGCAGCGGGGACGCGAGTTCGCTAACCGCGAGTTCGACGTCCGCCGGATGGTCGCCCAGATCGCGTACCTGTACGAGGTGTTGCTTGAGAAATAGGACACGGATTCTCACAGATAAACACGGATTTTTTATCTTTTATCCGTAAAACCTGTGTTTATCCGCACTATGGCAGAAGTAATACCTTTCTTCCCAAACGCTCTAAGCCCCCGTCCCCGGGGGCGGGTTGACAAAGTAAGTGCGGCTTTTGCCCTTATCCGTGTCCTATCTTGCTCGCTGCACCGGTAAAATTCCCTGCTAACCCCGGCATCTCTGTGGAATATTGAGATAATACGATTCTCACAGATACACACGGATTTTTTGTTTTTTATCCGTGAAATCCGTGTGTATCCGTGTCCTATTCTGCTAACCGCACAGGTCAAATTCCCTGCAAACTCCGTGTCTCAGCTACCGGCCTC
>JAUWHU010000139.1 GCA_030605705.1 Thermoflexia bacterium
TCATCTCCCCCAACGACCCGGAGGCGATGCTCAAATATCCGGCGGAGTGCAAGGAACTGGGCATCCCCTACATTTACGATCCCAGCCAGCAGATCGTGCGCATGAGCGGGGATGCGTTGCGCGCCAGCGTCGAGGGCGCGGACATCCTCATCGTCAACGATTACGAGTTCGAGATGTTGAAGGATCGCGCGGGGATGACAGCGGACGAAATCCGCGCCGCCGTGACCCGCGCCGTCATCGTCACGCGCGGGGAACAAGGCTCAGTGATCTGGGCCGGCGAGGAGATCACGGTACCCGCTGTGTCGCCGGAGCAGGTGTTGGATCCGACGGGCGTGGGCGATGCTTTCCGCGCGGGCCTCATCAAAGGGCTGGCGTTGGGAATGTCCTGGGAGACGGCGGGACACATCGGCAGCTTAGCCGCGACCTACGTCCTGGAAACACACGGCCCGCAGGCGCACCACTACACGTTGGAGGAATTTGTGGCGCGCTACCGGGGGGTCTTTGGAGAGGATGAGTTTACGGCCGTTAGAGAATAATGATGAGTCCCCTGAAAAAAGGCCTCTCACCACGGAGGACACGGAGAAGATAGAAAAAAATTTGATATTTGGTTTAAGAAAATTCCACTTCACACGTCAAAAAATTAATTTTCTCAAGGTCAAGTTTAAAATCTCTGCGCTGTGGGCACTGCCTGCCCACACTACGCTCTGTGTCAATGGGCACTGCCTGCCCATACTACGCTCTGTGGTGAAATTCTTAGTTTTTTCAGTAGACTCAATGATGGAGGTGCGAGATGGAGGAACGATTTATCTTAAGCGATTACATAGAACAGGCGATTACCCTGGCCGTTTACGATAAACTGGAGGACGGTACTTTTTCAGGGCGAATCCCGCCATGTCAGGGCGTGCTGGCTTTCGGAAACACTCTGTACGAGTGTGGGGAGATCTTGCACTCCACGTTGGAGGATTGGATCCTGGTCGGCCTCAAACTAAATCACCCGCTACCGGGTGCCTTTGGGGAAGATGAGTTTACGACCCGCGTTTCGTAATATTTTCGGAACGTATTGCGTGCTGCGTGTTCCGTGAGAGCAAACACGCAACACGGAATACGCAATACGCAACACGCAGCACGCAATACAAAACAGTCAGTACAACAAATCAAGAGAACAAGGAGCTAATACATGAAACACCACGTCAAAGACTTAGAACTGGCCCCCTCGGGGCGGTTACGGATGGAATGGGCCGAACGGGAGATGCCTGTCCTGCGCCAGATTCGCGAGCGGTTTGAAAAAGAGAAGCCCTTCAAGGGCGCGCGGATGTCCGCCTGCCTGCACGTCACCACGGAGACGGGCAACTTAGCGCGGGTGTTACAGGCCGGCGGGGCTGATCTCGTCCTGGTGGCCAGCAATCCGCTGAGCACACAGGATGACGTTGCGGCAGCCCTCGTCGCCTACGACGAGATCCCTGTCTACGCCATCAAGGGCGAGGACGACGAGACTTACTACGAGCACCTCAACGCCGCCGTGGACCACAAACCCCAAATCACGATGGATGATGGGGCAGACCTGGTGAGCACGCTGCACAAGAATCGCCGCGAGGCGTTGGGTGCCGTTATCGGCGGCACCGAGGAGACCACGACCGGCGTCATCCGCCTGCGGGCTATGGCCAAGGAGGGCGCGCTGGAGTACCCCATCATCGCGGTGAACGATGCCCTGACCAAGCACCTCTTCGATAACCGCTACGGCACGGGCCAGTCCACGTTAGATGGCGTCATCCGCGCGACCAACGTGCTCATCGCGGGCAAGATCGTGGTCGTGGGGGGATACGGCTGGTGCAGTCGCGGGATCGCCATGCGGGCCAAGGGACACGGGGCCAACGTCATCGTCACCGAAATAGATCCGCTCAAAGCGTTGGAGGCTGTGATGGACGGGTTCCGTGTGATGACCATGCTGGAGGCCGCGCCCAGCGCCGACATCATCGTCACCTCCACCGGCAACAAGAACGTGGTGGATAGGCGCCACTTCGAGGCGCTGAAAGACGGGGCGATCGTCTGTAACTCCGGTCACTTCAACGTCGAACTGAACATCCCCGCGCTGGCGAAGATGGCCGTGGGCGCGCCGCGCCGCGTGCGCCCCTTCGTGGATGAGTACACGCTGCCCGATGGCCGCCGCATTCACATCCTGGCCGAGGGCCGGCTGGTGAACCTCTCCGCCGCCGAGGGCCATCCCAGCGCGGTGATGGACATGTCCTTTGCGAACCAGGCGCTCAACGCCGAGTACATGCTCGCGCACGCAGACGAACTGCAAAACATCGTCTATGCCGTGCCGGAGGACATTGACCAGGCGATTGCCAAGTTGAAGCTACAGGCGACGGGCATCAAGATTGACGTGCTCACGCCGGAGCAAATAGCGTACCTGGACTCGTGGCAGGAAGGGACGTAAGGTAGACAAGAAAAAACCAGGAATTTCACCACAGAGAGCACAGAGAACACAGAGTTCTGGATTTACTCTTTTCTTCTCCGTGTTATGGGCACTGCCTGCCCACACTGCGTCTGTGGTGAGATAGCTTTTTTCAGGGGAGCCAGACAAAACGCGAAACATAGAAATACCCGGTCTCTATCAAGAGGCCGGGTATTTGTTTTGGGTCAGAGGTTACGGTGTGAGGCCGGCGACTGCAGCCCAGAATGCCCCGGCATGAATGCCAGGGCTACGCAGCTACGCC
>JAUWHU010000581.1 GCA_030605705.1 Thermoflexia bacterium
TCGCCATTTGTCTAAGAGAGAGGAACTAAAACATGGGTATTGAGCCGCGTCCGGTTTTTGAGCTTTTCGGCGGTCAGTTGGTGATCACCAATACCGTCACCTCGACCTGGGCCATGGTGGCATTCATCGTGGCGGGAGCGATCCTGTTGGAAAAATACCAGCCGGCGGCGTTAGAGATGTTGGTGGACTTTCTGACCGATATCATCGCTGAGGTGCTGGAGGAGGAAGCAGCCCTGACTTACCTGCCGTTCTTAGGCACGCTGGCGATTTTCATCGCCTTTGCGAATGCCCTCGGCGTGGTGCCGGGGCTGATAGCGCCGACCCGTGACCTGGCGACCACGCTGGCGTTGGCGCTGGTGGTTTTCTTCGCCGTCCACTACTTCGGCATCCGCGCGAAGGGTCTGGGGCAGTATTTGAAGGATTTAGCTTCACCGTTGTACCTGCTGCCCTTGATATTGCCTCTTGAACTCATCGGCCAGGTGAGCCGCACGCTTTCGTTGACCTTGCGCCTTTTTGGGAACGTTCTTAGTGGCGAGCTGGTGGTGGCAGTGATATTCTCGTTAGTGCCACTGTTTGTGCAGTTGCCGCTCGTGGGCTTGAGCCTGTTCACCGGTCTCTTGCAAGCTTACATCTTTACCGTCTTGGCGACAGTTTACATCAGTACCGGCGTGGAGTCTGCTGAGTAGAGAATAGTGAATGAGGAATGAGGAATGAGGAATGGAGACTGGTGGTCTGGCCCCTGGTGGGCGGCTGTGATTGAAACGCTGACACATAACTTTCAACATTCAACTTTTGACCTTTGACTTTCGACTTTTGACTTTCAACTTTTAACTTTCAACTCTTAACTTTTAACTTTTAACTTTCAACTTTTAATAAGGAGTTAGCTATGGAAAATATGAGTCCTGAAACTATGTTCATACTCGCGACCATTGGCATGGCGGGGTTTGGTATTGTGTTGGGAACCCTCACCCCGGCCATCGTCGAGAGCCGGGTGGCGCTGAAAGCATTGGACGGCATGATCCGCCAGCCGGAGATCGCCGGTGATTTGCGCACGACCATGATCATCGCCATGGCGCTGTTGGAATCTACCGCCATCTACGTGCTGTTGATCCTGCTCATTCTCATCTTCGCCAACCCGTTGCTGGAACGCTTCTTCTCCGGCGCTGCGCCGGAGAGCCTGTGGTTCCTCTTGCACGTTTAGTAGGGGGAACCCTCTGTGGTTTCCCAAGGCGAGAAGGCTGACGACTGACGACTGACCGCTGACCGCTGCTCAGTAAGGAGATGGTATGGAGTTTCCCCCCAACCTGACAACCGTGATATTTGAGATACTCAACTTCCTGGTCTTAGCCATTCTTCTCACCCACTTTCTCTTTAAGCCGGTGCTGCGCAATGTGAAGGCGCGCGCCGCTGAGAAAGCGGAACTGCTCCGGCAGCTGCAGCATGACCGCCAGGAGGCCGTTGCCTTGCGGGCCACTCTGGAGGAGCGTCTTTCCAAAGCCGAGGAGGAGGCGTTGGCGATTAAGAACCGGGCGCAGCAGGACATTGAAGCCGAGCGCCTGGCCTCGCTACGTGAGACTCGAATGGAGGTGGAGCGCATCCTGGTGGAGGCCCACACTGACGCTTGCCGGGTGCGCCAGCAATCTGTGACCGAGTTCCATGAGGAACTCTTGGATACGATCCTGGACCTCAGTGGGCAGGTACTTGGCCGCTTGACGACTGAGGAGCAGCACGCCGCGCTGGTGAAGCAGCTCTCCGACCGCATCTGGACGTTGGGCCGCAGCGAGATGCAGCGCGTGGAAGCTTTCCGCAGCTCGCTGGGAGACCGCATCCCCACGGCTTACGTGACTTCGGCCCGGCCTCTTTCCCCGGAATCGCAGGGGCTTTTGGCGCGCACTTTTACCGCGCTGGCCGACCGTAACGTCAACTTAGATATCAAAGTAGACCCCGCGCTCTCCGCCGGCGTGCGGGTGCGCATAGGCGACCTCATTGTGGACACTTCTATTGCCGGACAACTGGCGGACCTTCGCGAGGCCGTAGCACAGAGACTGCGGGAGCGTGCAGCCGATGCCTGAACAGGCTGGCCCACCCGGCACGGAGGAATTGCTCCGCGCCTTGCACGAGCGCAAAGCACAGCCGGCGGAGGACCGTCACGAGAGCGACGCGCCGCCCCACGAGCGCTCTGACCTGACTCCTCTGTTGGATGCGTTGCGTGATGAGGCCCAACGGTTGGCCCCTGAGACGCGTTTCCGCAAGGTGGATATGGCGCAGCGCGTGCGTTCCCTCAGCGAGGAGATCGCGTCTTTGCCTGCGTTGCCGCGTACACAGCTGGATCTGGCGCCCTTGCTGGGGGCGCTCCATGCCGAATCTCACCGTCTGACTCCTGAAGTGCGTTTCCATGACGTGGGTACGGTGCAGCGCATCGGCGACGGCGTGGCGACGCTTTCGGGGTTGCCACGGGCGCGCACCGACGAGCTGGTGACCTTTCCCACGGGCGTGCAGGGGTTGATCCTGAACTTAGATCACACCCGCCTGGACGTGATCCTGCTGGGGCCGGACGAGGGGATCATGGGCGGCGACTTAGTCACGGCGACGGGGCATCGTCTGCGCGTACCGGTGGGCAGCAACCTGCTGGGGCGGGTGGTCAATCCCCTGGGGGAACCGTTGGATCAGTATGGCCCCATCGAGGCAGCGGAGTATCGTCACCTGGAGCGCGACGCGCCGGGAATCGTGGAACGCGCACCGGTCTCGGAGCCACTGCAGACGGGCCTCAAAGTCGTTGATGCATTGATCCCCATCGGACGAGGGCAGCGCGAGCTCATCATCGGGGACCGGCAGATAGGGAAGACGACGCTGGCCGTGGATACCATTTTGAATCAGGTGCAGGATAGCAGCGTCACGTGCGTCTACGTCGCCGTTGGACAGAAGAAGTCCTCGACGCTGGCGGTCATCGAGACACTGCGCCGGGCCGGAGCGCTGGAGCACACCACCGTGGTCGTCTCTGGCTCTGACGATCCGCCAGCTTTGCGCTATTTGGCTCCCTACGCCGGTTGTACCATGGCCGAGTTCCTGATGCAGCAGGGGCGGGATGTGTTGATCGTTTACGACGACTTGAGCAAGCACGCCGATGCCTACCGTGAGTTGAGCCTGCTGTTGCGACGTCCACCTGGACGGGAGGCTTACCCGGGGGATATTTTTTATCTGCACTCGCGGCTGCTGGAGCGGGCGGCTAAGTTGAACGCCGAGAACGGCGGCGGCTCGTTGACGGCCCTGCCCATCGTGGAGACGCAGCGCGGCAACTTAGCGGCTTACATTCCCACCAACCTGATCTCTATCACCGACGGTCAGATCGTGTTGGAGACCGACCTTTTCAACCGGGGGGTGAAGCCGGCGGTGAATCCGGGTCGCTCGGTTTCGCGCGTGGGTGGAGCGGCGCAGACGCAGGCGATGCGAGAGATCGCGGGGACGCTGCGCTTGACGCTTGCACAGTTTGAGGAGGTGGCGCGCTTTGCCCGCATCGGCGCGGAGGTGGACGAGGCCACGCAGCGCCAGATCCGCCGTGGCGAGCGTTTGCGGCTGGCACTGACGCAGCCTGCGCACCGGCCGCTCTCGCTGACGCACCAGATCGTCGTGTTGTTAGCCGTCACAGAAGGATACCTGGATGCGGTGTCCGGCGACGAAATTCCGGCTTTTGAGCGTGGGCTATTGGGGCGGATCACGATTGAGCATCCCATCATGACGGCGCAGCTCAACCGCACCGGGGAGCTGACGCCAGAAATCCGTGAGGCCTTTCGGGGGACGCTGGACGAGTATTTGAAGACCCGGCAGTCCTGAATAGCTTGTTATCACGGGAGGTTGATTACCACGGAGAGCACGGAGAAAAACACTAAAGTGCAGACTGGGTGGCGCGCTCAATTCGTTCCGGTTTTTTTATCAGCATGAACCAAGTCGTTTGGAGAACAGACCAGTTGAAATCTCCGTGTTCTCCGTGGTAAATTTTTATAGTTCAAGGTTGACTATCTCAATGTGATAATTAGTCATCCGGGGCTGGTCAGGCGAGGGAGGAGGAGATAACATGAAGATGGTGATGGCGGTGGTGCCACGCGACCAGGCCAATCGCGTGCTGGAGGCGCTCATCCAGGCCGGGCACACGGCGACTTTTTGTGAAAGCCGCAGCGGCATGTTGCGCCAGGCCCAGCAGATGTTTTTCATTGCAGTGAAGGCCGAAGACCTGACTGAGGTGCTGAACCTCATTCGCGACAATTACCGGGGCCGGGTCAAGGTGGAGTCCGGCTCGTTGGCCTTTGGCTCTGCCACAGAAGTTGGTAGCGCGGTTACGTTCGTCTGGGATTTGGAGCGTTTCGAGACGTATTAAGTTGGTGATTGGTGATTGTAACGTATCTTCTCAAAAAGTGGGGGCAAATCATGGGGAGCAGCAAAAATCAGCCACGAATTACACGAATTTCACTAATTTTCTTCTCTTTTTCGTGTTAATTCGTGAAATTAGTGGCAGAAAAGAGCGAGACTGGCTTGAGACGTCCCGGATTATTGAGATGATACATTGTAACTGATGGCTGATTTAGAGAGGATTCAAGGTCGTCTGGAGAATATCCGTACCGTGGAGCCGATTCTCGGCGCGCTGCGGACGATTTCGCTGGGCAGCTGGCAGGCGGCGCTCAAGCAGCGGGAGGGGCTGCGCCGCTATGGGGAGCGACTCCAGGGGATCTTGTCGTTGTTGGCGCCGCATCTCCAAACGCGACGACGTCGCCCGGTATCCGTAGCCGCGTCGCAGCGGGTGGCGGCGTTAGCGGTGGGAAGCGAGCGCGGGCTGTGTGGGCGTTTCAATGAAACGGTTGCGGATCTGACGGAGCAATATCTGGCACAACAGGCAGATACCGGCGTGACGGTGGAGCTCCTGGTGCTCGGTGGGCGGTTGCAGCGCAGCATTGAGCGCCGTCAGATTTCGGTGGCGTGGGCCGGCCCCTCGCCTACCACAGCCCTGCCTTCCTTCGTGCAGGCCTTTGACTTCACCCGCCGCTGGCTGGCGCGTTACGAGGCCGGGGAGTTGGACGCGGTGGACTTGCTCTACAACGCCTATCGCGGGATGGGGCAGTATGAACCCACGATTGCCCACTTAATCCCGCCGGAAGCGCCGCCGGTGGGGAGCACGGCCACAGATGTCTCTGGGTGGCCTACCATCCTGGAGACCGAACCGTGGGCGTTGTATGTCCGCGTCGTGGAGCAATGGACGGCGCTCAGCTTCTACGCGCTGTTGTTGGATTCGGCCGCCGCCGAACACGCGACCCGTTATCAGCTCATGGAAGCCGCCGCGCAGAATGCCGATCGCTTGAGCGAAGAGCTGCTCCTGGAATTGCAGTCTATACGTCGTCATGCCGTCACCAGCGAGATGCAGGAACTGGCAGTGGGCGCGGGGCTGGTGGGAGGGGGGTGAAAGGATGAAACAACTGTGGACACCGTGGCGTATGAAGTATTTGCTGGGAGAGGAAGAGCAGGGCGACGGCTGCATTTTTTGTGCGAAGCTAACAGCCGACGACGCCGAGGAACATATTCTCTACCGGGGCCAGGCCTGTTTTGTGATGCTGAACCGTTACCCCTACAATAACGGTCACCTGATGGTCGTCCCTTACCGGCACACCTCTTCGCTGGAGTATCTGGATGATGAGACTTCGTTAGAAGTGATGATGTTGCTGCGGCATTCGCTACGGATATTGCGAGAGATTTATCATCCCCAAGGGTTCAACTTAGGGGTGAACGAGGGCCACGCGGGCGGGGCCGGGGTGGTCGAGCACGTCCATTTGCACATCGTCCCACGCTGGAAAAGTGACGCCAATTACATGTCGGTGGTGGGCGAGACCCGCGTGATGCCGGAATTGTTGAATGATTCCTACGCTCGCCTGCGGCCGTATTTCGACGCGCTGTAGGGGAAACCCTCTGTGGTTTCCCGTGTAGAATCCTCTGTGGTTCCCCGCTCCCAGGCGACGGGACGGGTTGGTCCCTTGTAGCCCACCAGCGCGCGTGCCATGTTCGCCAGCGTTGCGGGGTCGCCGCTGGTGTAGAAGATGTGCCTCGGAGTGTGATTTTCCTCTGCTTGTAAGCCTCGCTGAGTCAACACGCGTTCGACCTGCCGGGCCACCGCCGGCGCCGGGTCTACCAACGTCACGCCGGGACCGGCGATCTGCGCGATGGCGTTGCTCAAAAAAGGGTAGTGTGTGCAACCTAACACCAGGTGATCTATGCCCGCCTCGAGCAGGGGCGTGAGGTAGCGTCGCAACAAAGCTTCCGTCTCCGGCGTATCCAACGCGCCGGTTTCCACCGCGTGGACGAGGCCGGGGCAGATTTGCGTTTCCAGCCGCACTTGAGAGGCGAAGCGCTCGACCAGGCGCTGGAAGAGCGCGGCCTGGAAGGTGGCGGGCGTGGCGATGACGCCGATCACGCCGCTGCGGGTGCGTTCGGCGGCGGGCTTGACCGCCGGCTCCATGCCCACGAAGGGTATGTTGGGGAAAGTCGCGCGCAGCGTGTGGAGGGCCGCGCCGGAGGCGGTGTTGCAGGCGACGACGATGAGTTTCGCACCCTGGTCGCTGAGAAAGCGGGTGATTCCCTTCGCGTAGTCATTAACCTCAGCTGGCGGACGCGGCCCGTAGGGAACGTGGGCCTGGTCGGCGAAGTAGAGCGTGCTCTCGTGAGGCAGCCGGCGCACGATCTCCCGCCACACGGATAGGCCGCCGACACCGGAATCGAAGACGCCGAGGGGGGCGTTAGGATTGGGCATCATCCTGGTTCTGGTGGAGGAAAGCAGCTAGTAGTGGTGACTTCAGTCGTTCTGGTCTTGTCTGAATGACTAAAGTCGTTACTACGAGCAAAATTGCCAATGTTCAGTATTTGAGACATCAATGAGAGATGCATCTTGACTAAGGTCGCCCGCTACTCAAGCAACACCGACAAATCCAACACTGGCGAGCGATAATTATGCTTTATCATGGTCTGCAACCAATGGTTGGCCTCTTCAAGAGAGCAGTGACCACGTTCAACCGCCAGCACCAGGCACCCCACTGAACCCGATTTGTTAATTCCGCGCCGAGCGGCCTCCTTGCGCGCCGCCAGATCATCAGTGAGCAACGTCCAACCGCGATGTTGTGCAATAGCCAGACACGCGGCTTCTCCCGGGTGCAAATTCAACGGCAATTCCCCCCGCAATTTCAACTCCTGTTCCCCGGTCACACTAATCAACCATAGCCACCCTTCAGTCACAAAGGGATAAATGTGCCGCTCCAGACCGGCGTAAAATAGATAACCTTCCTCCAATCCATCCCGCATCTCTTCATACACCTCAGTCGGGATGTATAGCACGCCATATAATTGGCGTAGTAAATCCAGTTGACCAATGGCAGCGAAGTTTGACAGCACGGTGGTGTTGGAAATGATGCTCATCACTGCCCCTCAAAATAACTATGCAGAGCGGCAACCTCTTCCCGTGCCGCCGCGATAGTTTCTGGCCCCAGACGCGGTTGAATGTCACGCTCAACCAAAATATCTTTCATCTGCGCCCAACTAACACCGGCCAGACTGGCCGCTCGAGCCAGCGAAATCTCCGTAGTCTGGTAACGATGGACCGCTAATTGGATGCGCAAATCAGAACGCGCGCGCAGCAAGTGCCGCAGGGCGTCCCGAATAACCGCCTCCTCATTTTCGTAAAGGCGAGCTTCCACTAAATCTTGCGGTCTGACAACCATTTCTGCACCTCCTTACCGTTTCTCCTATATCGTTATAATACAACAACGCAGCACATAGGTCAACCATTAGGACGCAGATTAACGCTGATCCAGACGGTTATTTATACACCTCGCGGCGATGCCCAACTTTCAGGATAGTTAGCCTTGTGGACGGCCGGTCTATATGGTAAATGATGCGATAGTCGCCCACGCGATATTTGAAGCATCTGTCCCATGCGGTTCCCTTGAGCGCTTGATGGTGTAGCAGTTCTGCATTTTGCCCTATCCACTCTAATTTGTCCAGGAGACGTGTCTGAAGAGCGGGGTCAAGGCGTTTTATGTCTGCCTGCGCCTCGAGAGTCAGAACGACTTGAAAGGTTCTCATCGTCCGAGCTGCTCTCGAAAAGTCTTCAGAGCAACGCTTTCCCCTGAGTGTGCCTGTTCCAGAGAGCGTCTGAGGGAGGCGGCAAACTCGGACCGCAGTTCCGCATTTCCCTCATCTTGCAAGCCCGTCAGGGCATCCGTCAATTGCGTCAGCCAGACCTCGAGACGTTTATCTATGGTGTGTTCAACCAGTTCCTCAAATTCGTGTGTTGATAGTGTCGCTAAAGCTCGTTCCATTTCGATGCTCCTTTCTCTCGTGAAAACAAACTGCCGGCCACTCCTAACTCCTAACTCCTCATCCCTCATTCCTCACTCCTCCGGCGCCAGCGAGAACTGGTACGTTGCCAGCTCCGTCGTCACCGGCGCGAAGGCCGAGATGATGATGACGGCGCGGTCGCGGTCCTGGCCCAGGTCAATGGTCCACTCGCCTTGTGTGTCGTCGGTCAGGAGTAAGCGTGTGATTTCCGGCTCGCCTGGGCCATAAGTCACCAGTTGCACGAGCCATTCCTGCGGGAGGATGTTGGCGTGGCGCACAAAGCCTGCCGGAATCCAGTCGCCGTCGCCTTCCTCCATGTCGTCCGAGAGGATGACCACGCCGTCGGCGGTAACCTTCACATCGTCCACAACGAAACCGGGCTGGTTCACGGCAGCGTCGGTGATGTACTCGAAGCGCAGGGCGATCTCCTGCCCGGCGTAGGGGCTGAGGTCGGCGCTGAGCTGCTGCCACCCGTTGCTGCTGCCGGTGAAACCGCAGCCGTAGGAGTTCCCGTTAGGATTGGTGCCGATACATCCCAGTGAAGAATCAGCGAGAATCTCCCAGTGGATGTCGGACGAATCCAGATCGTCAGGAATGGTCCCGCTCGCCGTGGCGCCTACCACCACATAGCCGTAATCCCAATCCTCTTCGATGTGATACCAGGCCCAGAAATTTAGTTGGGCCTCTGTCGCGCCATTCAAATCCACGCGCCGGGTCAGCATGGTGTCCGAATCGTCGGTGCGGTTGGACCACCAGAGATATTGGCCGCTGTGCGCTTCCATATCCATCAGCTTGGCCTGCGTCGAGCCGGTGAAGGAGAAATGCAGCGGTTGCGTGCTGTGGAGCTCCACGTAATCCGCGCCGTACTGGTGAACCGCGCTGGTGCGTTCGAGGGGATAGTCGCCAGAGGTGTAACTAATGTCCATCTTTGGTGCATAGGGATCAATCTCCCGGTAGCCGTACTCTCCGGCGTCGAGCGTGGGGTTATCCAGCAAGTTGGCGATTGTCCAGTCGGCGAAGAGCGCTTCGTGGGTCAGGGAAAGCCCCAAATCTTCTTGGAGAACGGCGTCTACGCTCTCCAGGCTGTTCTCAGGATGAAAGACCAGAGCCTGGGTGGCATCTTCCCCAAAGCGATCGAGGAAATATTCCATGAACAGGTAAGCTGCCCCGTAGTTGGCAGCAGCGCTGCCGGCGGTGCCTTCGGGCCAGGAGTTCAACTGCGTGTCGGTGTGGTAACTGTACGAAATATCGCTGCCGCCCACGTCATAATAGCCCGCTTCATAGGTGCGGTCATTCAACGCCATGGCCAGTTCCGAGCACCCCTCGTTCAGCCAGGTTGTCTCGTTGCGGTCGTTGTTCCAGTGGATCATGTGTTGGAACTCGTGGGCCAGCACGCCGTTGTAGAAGTCGTTGCCGATGGTGACGTTATCTATGTTGATGTAGAACATCTCCATCTCGTTGGAGTCCGCGCGGACGGCCTTCACATACTCGTCAGGGTTGGAGAAGTAACCGGCGACGGTGTCGCCTAAGTTCCGCGCGTGGAGGATGCTCAAGTGCGGGTCGCCATCTACGCCGGGCAGCCACTCTGAGCCGAAAAATTCCCGGTCGGTGGGGTAGGTGTGCGTGTCAAAGAGTTCCGCGGCCTCTTGCAGCGCGTCCTCGTCAATCCTGACGCCTTCCTCGACCCACATGTAGACGTGTGTGGCTTTGTAGAGCAATTCGGCGGTGATCTCGAATTGCTCGTTGGTATCCACGTTAGAGACGGAGAAACGACGGAGGGTGCCCACCGGGTAGTCGGGGTTCGTCGTGGAAGCCACATGCGGGGTATCGGCAGGGACGCCCAAGAAGCGAGTGCCTAGCTCGTGCAGGTCTGCGCCGGGAATCTCGGCCTTTGCGAGTGCCTGCAGCGTTTCGTCCGCTTCTGCCGCCGGTGGCTCGTTGACCAGCGGCGGGGTGGGAGATGGCGTCTCAAAAATAGACACCGGCGGGTTATCAATGTCGGGCAATTCCGCGTTATCCACCAGGTACGCCAGCAGCCCTGTGCTGCCGATGCAACAGGTACACACGCATAACAGTAACAGCACAACGACGATGACGATCACGATCCAGCGAGTTCCTTGGTTGTTCATTTTAGTACCCCTTTCCTTAGAGATGTAGTTGATAAGTTTGAAGTTGAAAGTTAAAAGTTGCGCCGGCGGTTGAGAGTACAGCTACGTTTACTCCCTACTACTCTATGAATTTTAGCAAGCATACTTTAACACGGCTAAGAGCATCTGTCAACTGCAGCTATTCTAAAAATAACCCGGTAGGGGTGATTCGCGAATCGCCCTCTTGTGCCTGTTTATGGCGCGAACGCCCGCGTACGCTATGACGCTGAGTCGCTGAGACGCTGAAACGCTGAGCCGCTGAGCCGCTACTTTGCTCATAAGGCAAAGTTGAGTAAAATATAAACGGAATTGAGTCTCATGCCGTGAGGGAGGAGCGTGATGCGCAAGCGACGGTGTTTTTTCGCGTTGACATTTTTGTCATTGGCCGTGCTGCTGGCCGGTTGTAAGGCGTTGGGCCTATCCTCTCAGCAAAGCCCGGTGGTGATACTTCCGACTCCTACCGCTATACCCGTTACCCCGGTGATCGCTTTTCCCACAGATATCCCTACACTGGCTGCGGAGGCTCAACCGAGCGTCGAGCTATCGCCCACTCCCACGGCTGCGCCTCAGGCGGAGTTATCATACCCCATAGGCGTGAGCCAGGAGGGGGGCGCGTTGGGGCAGATTTGGAGCCTGGCGGATTTTCGCTACGCTTTTCACAAGGACCGCCTGCGCCTGGTCTGGGAGATGGCGGAACCTGGTGCGACGGTTCCCCATTATCTCGTGGTGGAGGTGGATAATGCGGCTACTCCCTTCCCTACGGGGTATGATCCCGCCTGGGGCGCGGCGCGTATTGACCTGTGGGTGAGCGATCTCTACGCCTACGATTTTCCCCTCGGCGACGTCTTGCCCGCGACCCTGCCCGGCAACCCCGCCGCCGTGCGTCTGGGCCTCTATCCGCTGTTTGATGATTCGCTGCTGGGGTTCTCCATCGGCCTCCACGACCCCATGCAGTACGAAGTGTATGAGCTCACCGATCCGGTGCGCATCGTCATTGACGTGTTATATCCTTGAGCACCTACCATAGGAGATTCTCATGCGTATGTCACAACTCTTCGGTCAGACTTTGCGGGACGCGCCCTCGGAGGCGCAGGCCATCAGCCACCGGCTGTTGCTGCGCGCCGGTTTCATCCGCCCGCTGGCCTCGGGCATCTTCACGGCTCTGCCCCTCGCGCGTCGCGCCCTGACCAAAGTCGAGAATATCGTCCGCGAGGAGATTGAGGCCATCGGCGGGCAGGAAATCACCATGCCGGTGGTGCAACCGGCTGATCTCTGGAAAGAGACGGACCGCTGGTACCAGATCGGCGCGGAGCTGACCCGGTTCAAGGATCGGGCGGGACGTGATATGGTGCTGGCTATGACTCACGAGGAGGTTGTCGCCGACCTAGTGCGGCAGGAGATTCGTGTCTACCGGCAATTGCCTCGCCTGATCTACCAGATTCAGACGAAGTGGCGAGACGACCCCCGGCCCCGCGCGGGGTTGATCCGCGTGCGCGAATTCACGATGAAGGACAGCTACAGTCTGGATGCCGATGAAGAAGGTCTGGACCGGCAGTATCGCGCTCATTATCAGGCCTATTTCAACATCTACCAGCGTTGCGGGCTGGACACGATCGCTGTGGCCTCCGATGCCGGCATGATGGGCGGCGCGCAGGCCCACGAGTTCATGGTGCTCACCCCCATCGGCGAGGACACGCTCATGTTGTGTACTGCCTGTGACTATGCGGCCAATCGCCAGATCGCCGGCTTTCGGAAGCCGGAGTCGTTGCCGGAGCCACCGCTGCCGCTGGAGAAGGTCGTCACGCCCGGCGTGACCACCATTGAGACTTTGGCATCCTTCCTGGACATCCCCACGGCCAAGACGGCGAAAGCCGTGTTCATGGTGGCGACGATCCTCTCCGGCGTGGAGGACGTGGAGCGTTTCGTCTTCGCCGTGGTGCGCGGCGACATGGACGTGAACGAGACGAAGCTGCTCAACGCCGTCAAGGCGCGGTCGCTGCGCCCGGCCACCGAGGAGGAGATCCGCGTTAGCGGAGCCGAGCCGGGATACGGCTCTCCCCTGGGGGTGCGAGATGCCATCATCGTGGTTGATGACGCGATTCCCAGCTCGCCCAACCTGGTCGCCGGAGCGAACGAGGCGGGCTACCACCTGCTCAACGTCAACTACGGGCGCGACTACGAGGCCGATCTTGTCTGTGACATTGCCGTGGCGCGGGAGGGCGACGCTTGCCCGCGCTGTGGCGCGCTCCTGCGAGCCGCGCGCGGCGTCGAAGTGGGCAACATCTTCAAACTCGGCACGCGGTACAGCGAGGCGTTGGGCGCGACCTTCGTGGATCGGGAGGGCGTGGCGCATCCCGTCGTCATGGGTTCTTACGGCATCGGCATCGGGCGGACACTGGCCTGTATCGCCGAGACGCATCACGACGAGTACGGGCTGCTCTGGCCGATCTCCGTAGCTCCGTACCAGGTGCATCTCACCGCGCTGTTGCGTGATAAGAGTGGGGTGGTTGAGGTGGCGGACCGTCTCTACGCCGACTTGCAGGCAGCGGGCGTTGAGGTATTGTACGATGACCGTGAGGCCAGCCCTGGCGTCAAATTCAACGATGCTGACCTGATCGGGCTGCCGTTGCGTCTCACCGTGGGAGCGCGAGGGTTGAAGAAGGGTGGGGTGGAGCTCAAGCGCCGCGATCGCCAGGAGCGTGTCCTTGTACCTGTGGCAGAAGCCGTCGCGCGCGTGCGCTCCGAAATCGCCGCGTTGGAGGCGGAGTTGAATGAAGAAATGAGCAAGTGAAGAAATGACAAATGACAAATGGCGAATGGGCAAATGGCAAATGAGCAATATGGTAAAGCCCTCTGCGTTTCTGCAGTGAGTGCTCGGGCCGGTCTCCCGACCGTGCCCGTCTGGGGGGTATTTTCGAAGCAGGAGGAGAATTATGGACGCTATGGAAAACATCCTTTCACGGAGAAGCATCCGTCGTTACACGGCGGAACCGGTTTCGGAAGAAACCATCAAGCAACTGCTGGAGGCGGCGATGAGTGCGCCTTCCGCCAACAACCGGCAGCCCTGGCAGTTCGTCGTCATAGATGACCGCGCGTTGTTAGACGCGATCACGGAGGTGCATCTCTACGCGCAGATGCTCAAGGAAGCCCCGCTGGCCATCCTCGTCTGCGGCGATCTGCAGCGGGTGAAGCACCAGGGTTACTGGCCGCTGGACTGCTCGGCTGCGACGGAGAATCTGTTGCTGGCGGCTCACGCCTTGGGATTGGGGGCGGTCTGGCTCGGCGTTTACCCCAATGAGAAGCGCATGGTGGGAGTGCGGCGTTTGGTTTGCTTGCCGGAGCATCTGGAACCGTTTAGCCTGATCTCCATCGGGTATCCGGCAGAGCAGAAACCGCCGTCCGCCCGCTATGACGCTGAGCGCATTCACCGCAATCAATGGTAAGCCTCCCCTGAAAAAAGGTCATTTAACCACAGAGACACAGAGGACACGGAGAAGATTTGATGTTTGGTTTAAGAAAATTCCACTTTACACGTCAAAAAGTTAATCTTTTCAAGGTCAAGTTTCAAATCTCTGTGCTCTCCGTGCCTCTGTGGTGAAATTCTTAGTTTTTTCAGTAGACTCATGGTAACGTAGGGGGAAACCCTCGTGGTTCCCCAAAACAGAGGTGACTCTTGAACAAATGTGATATGGAACAGGATTTGCGAAACAAGGTATTGATCTTCAGCGGCAGCGCGCACCCGGCGTTGGCTCAAAAGATTGCCGACTACTTAGGATTGCCGCTTAGCCCCACGCTGGTGCGAAAGTTCACTAACGATAATTTCTATGTGCAGCTGGGAGTCAGCGTGCGGGCTAAGGAGGTCTTTATCGTTCAACCGATCTCTCCGCCCTGTAGTGACAATTTTTTGGAACTATGTTTCATGTTGGATATTGCCCGCAGCGCCGGTGCTGCGGGTGTCCACGCCGTCATCCCCTACTATTCCTACGCCCGCTCCGACAAGAAAGACGCGCCGCGTATCTCCATCGGTGCGCGTCTCATTGCCGATCTATTGGTCACGGCGGGGGCTACACAAGTTACCACCATGACCTTGCATTCTCCCCAGGTTCACGGTTTCTTCAGCATTCCCACCGATCACCTGACCGCTCATTCCGTTTTTGTGAAACATTTCAGGCAGCAGGACCTCAGCGATACGGTCATCGTCTCTCCGGATATCGGGCACGCTAAACGGGCGTTGAAGCTGGCCCAGGCTCTCGGATTGCCGGCGGCGGCGGGGCAAAAGCGGCGTCTGAGTGATAACCGGGTGATTATTGACGGCATGATGGGGGACGTGCGCGGGAAGCGGGTGTTGTTGGTAGATGATGAAATCGCTACCGGCGGCACCATTATCGAGGTGATCAAGTACCTGCGGAAAGAGGAGGTCACGCGAGTGACCGTGCTGGGGACGCATGGCCTGTTCACCGGTAAGGCGGTCGAGCACTTGAACGCGATTGACGAGATCGAGGAGATTGTGATCACCGACACCGTGCCTCTGCCGGAGGAGCGCAAGCCCGCGCGGTTGAAGGTGCTTTCGGTGGCGCATATTTTCGGTGAAGTCACCCGGTGCAACGTGTTGGGGCAATCGGTGGGAGATTTGTTCGAGTTTTGGCCTGTGCCTGATGATGTGTGAGATCATGGGCACTTTCTCACTCACCCCCAAGAGTCCCTTGGGGGTGAGTTTTTTAGATAGTGCTTCCCTTGAGTATTGGTAACCATGGGGGTAGCAATTTGAACCGCCAAGACGCGAAGGGCGCGAAGAAACATAAGAAAACTTGGCGTTGTGTGCACTGCCTGCCCACACCTACGGTTTGCGCCTTTGCGGTGGATTTTTTACTCAACAGGACGACCAACACGTTACAGGGGTACCACCAATTTTTAGGCATTGCTGAAAAATAGTACTTAAGTACTATTTGATTAGGGTTTGAAATGTGTTAAAATTTAGTAAGAATCGTTATAGCCCATTCCCATGTTCAGGTATGCAATCGGTAAGTATAAAGGAGACTGACGATGAAGACCAAGCTCCATAAAATTTTCGCCTTGTTGACGACGTTGGCGGTGTTGACGGTGATGTTGCCCGGCAACCCATCACAAGCATCCCCGATGGTACGTGTCATCATTCAGGGACACAGCGTCGAGGCGGCGGCGCGAGCCGCACGGAACGATGGTGGTCGGGTTTTGGATGACCTGGGCATCATCAACGCCGTCGCGGCTGAGGTACCCCAGGATTCTCTGGCTCGCCTGGCAGTAGCGGAGGGCGTAGTGCGGGTTACCCCGGATCGCGCAGTTGAGGCAACGAGTCAGGGCCACCCGGTCAATGTGGAGTTCGCCAAGAGCATTGGCGCCGCCGAAGTCTGGGAGGCGGGTAACCTGGGGCAGGATGTCACGGTCGCTTTTTTGGACACCGGGCTTGACCCGACGATGGAGGGTTTGAAGCACGGGGCAGCTGGCAATAATAACCGCATCCTGGCTTACTACGACGCAGTCTCCGATGAGTTCTACGGGCCTCAGCATCTCCAACAGTCGCCGAGGGACCCCAGCGGCCACGGGACGCACGTCGCGGGTATCGTGGGCAATAGTGAGTCCGAACCGTGGGATGATGGGGAGTATCGTGGGGTTGCGCCGGCGGCCAATCTTGTCGCCGTCAAGGTCTTGGATGAGACCGGTAGCGGAACCTACATTGATATTTTGCGAGGCATGAATTGGATTATCCAGAATAAGGACGTCTACGACATCCGGGTGCTCAATATCTCCATGTACACACAGCCGCGAACACCCTACTGGGCAGATCCCTTTGACCTGGCGGTGATGGTGGCCTGGAAGGCGGGAATTGTGGTGGTGACCAGCGCGGGCAATGGCGGACCTGATCCCCGCAGCATTGGGGTGCCGGGGAACACGCCCTACGCCATCA
>JAUWHU010000114.1 GCA_030605705.1 Thermoflexia bacterium
GGCTTTGGAGACTGTCCGCGCAGGTTTCCCAGGTACTAACATCCACGACCACTTTGCCGGGGGGGGCGGCCCCTTGCGCCAGGCCCATCCTGTGCAACGGTGCGCCGCTCAATATCCACTCTCGCCTGTTCTGGTCACCCAATCCCAGGCCGACCAGCCGTCCGCTGCTCAACCCGATCGCCACACGGAGGGGAAAGCAGCCCAGAGAGGTCTCGACCTGCCCCAGTTGCTCGGCCATGGCCTGTTGGACATCCAGGGCGGCGGCCACGGCCCGTAAGGCGTGTTCCTCACCGGTGAAGAGCAACAGACCGGCGTCACCGCTGAACTTTTGCAGGTCGCCTCCGTAGCGCGCGGTCGTGGTGATGAGGATTGCTAAGAAGCGATTGACCAGGTCCGTCAGTTCCTCGGCGCCGGTCTGGGAGGCTGCCTGGGAGAAGCGCTCGGACATCGCGGTGAAGCCGTCAATATCGGCGAACATCACCGTTCCCTCCAGCGGCAGGATGACGGTACCCGGTACCGGCGTTTCCAGCAAGAATCGTGCCAGCCCCCGGGGAAGGTAGGTTGCTACTCGCGTGAGGAGCTCTTGCAGGCGCCCCAGAAGCCCCGGCCGGTAATGCAGCAGTTGCAGTTTCCAGGCCGGGTCGTTATCCGGGGAGGGGAGCGGTATCGAATCTCTGGCTGACGCTATCATTTTCCGATTCTCAATTCTCGACTCCTGATTCCTCACTCCTTACTCCTATCTCTTCCACGATGGGGAGATGGATCGTGAAGGTGCTGCCCTCACCCGGCTGGCTGGCGACGGTGATCTTACCACTGTGCAGTTGGATGAGTGACTGGGCGATGTACAGTCCCTGACCGGTTCCCTGCTGCTCCATTTTGTCCCGGTCGATCTGTTGGAAGCGTTGGAAGATGTGGGCGATGTCCTCCTCAGCGATCCCTACACCGTGATCGGTTACGGAGATTTGGACCCACTGCGGGGAAGTCGCCGTGCGTATTTCGATGTATGGGGAATCCTGACGGGAGAATTTGATGGCGTTATCTATCAGGCGATTGAGTACACTGCTAAAAAATCCCTCGTGCAATTTGACGGGAGGTAGAGCGAGATCTACTGCTACTACGAAGGCGATGTCTTTTTTGTGGGTGATCATTTGATAGTATTGTGTCGTGTGGTTGATGATTGTGCCCAGGTCGTGGTGGACGCGGGCGAAGGACTTGAAATCCTTCTCGGCCTGTCCGGTATCTATTTGGACCACCATCAGAAAATCATCGGTGAGCCGGTTCAGCCGGTCCGCGCCTCGTTTGATCCCCACGAGGAATTCCTGGAGAGTTTCGGGGGTAAGGGCTGCGACATCGTCCAGAGCCAGCTCCGTGTAACCGGAGATGTAGGTGAGGGGAGTGCGTAGCTCGTGGCTCAAGATATCAATGAGATGCTGCTTGAGCTGGTCGAACTCCGTTTCCGTTACCGTCTGGAGGTCATGGGCGCGTTTCAGCCGGGAATGAATGGCGATCAGCAATTCCTGGGTGTCAAAGGGCTTGGTGAGGTAGTCTTCAACGCCGAGTGCCTTGCCTTTGAGAATGTCGTCGCGGTCCCCTTTGGCGGTCAGAAAAATGAAGGGGATGCGGACCCATTGAGGATTCTCTCTCATTTTCTCGTAGAATTCATAGCCGTCCATCTGGGGCATCATGATGTCGGAGAGAATCAGATCGGGGCAGGTCTCTTGCATCATGTCCAGGGCTGCGAGGCCGTCGCCGGCGGTGAACACCTCGAACCCCTCCGTCTCCAAGATTTCCCGCATGGCCTCTTGCAGCAGATGGTGATCTTCTACGACCAGGATACGTTGTTTGTTCATCTGTGACCTCTCCTTGCAACTTGTAACTTTCAACTTTCAACTTGTAACTCTTTGGGATTGCCGACGCGAGGCAGTGCCACGGTGAAAGTCGTCCCCGCACCCACCTGGCTTTTGACCGTGATCCATCCCCCGTGCAACTCTACGAGCTCTTTGACGATGGCCAGCCCCAGGCCCGCGCCCGGAGTCTGGTTTTCCCGCGACTCCGCGCCACGGAAGAAACGCTCGAAGATGTGTGGTAATTCCTCGGCGGGGATGCCGACCCCGGTGTCGGCAATCTGGATGGTGGCCCAGGTGCGCTCTTGAGCCTGGCTCTCGGCGATGGAGACGGTGATGTTGCCTCCCTCCGGGGTGTGGCGGATGGCGTTGGCGAGCAGATTGGTGAGTACCCGTTGGATTTTGTGGGGATCCGCCAGGACGCGGGGGGCGGCAGGGGCGGGCGTGAAGGTCAATGTCAGGCCTTTTTCCTCCGCCCGTGAGTGGTAACTCGTCAGGGTTATCTCGCCCCAGGAGTTCAGATCAATCTGGCGACGGTGTAATTCCAGGTGACCGGCATCAATCTTTGCAAATTCCAGGATCTCCTCGATCAGTTTCGCTTGCCGGTCCCCCTCCATTTCCATGATATCCAGGTGCCGGTTTTGTTTTCCCGGCAATTGGTTGCGTAGGAGTTGGGCGTGGAGTTTGATCGTCGTCAGCGGGGTGCGTATCTCGTGGGAAATATCGGAGATGAAGCGGGATTTCATGCGATCCAGGGCTTTCAGATGGCTGACGTTGTGAACCGCGACCACGGCCCCGCCGGACTCGGGGATGGCCGTGGCGCGCAACTGTAGATCCACGCCCCGCAGTTCCAGGACAGTCTCCGGTCGCTCTGCGGCTTTCTCTGCGAGATCGTGGACGGTTTCTTGCAGCCGCGCCGCATCCTCAGGCTGGAGCGTCTGTGTGAGCCAGGTTTTGGCGACGGGGTTAGCCCGTACTATTTGCCCCTCGGCGTCGGTCACGATGATACCATCGGAAGTGCTGTTCAGGACTTGCTCCAGCCTGGCATATTGTGCTTCCAGTTCGGCGGTGCGCTCTCGAACCCGGGCCTCCAATTGTGCGGCGTATTCGTGCAGTGCCTGGTACAGTCGCGCATTTTCGATGGCGGCGGCGGCGTGATCCGCGAAGGCTTTCAGTCGCCGAGCCGTCTGGGGGCCGAATTTACCGGGTTGCGAGCTGTTCACGTTCAGGAATCCTAACGTGCGCTTGCCGATCTGGAGGGGCGCGCCAACGTAGGAGCGCCGCCACTCCCGGTTGGCGCTGGGAACCCAGTTGGCATCCATGAGAGTGTCCGGAATTACAATAGGCTGCCCTTTTCGCATCATTTTGAGCAGGTTGGGATAACGGGTCAGGGGCATTTCTTGTTGTGGCGGGTGCTTGTTCATGCCGGGGCGATTGTAACCCCGCCACCGCGTGATCGTGACGGCATCACCTTTGATCAACATGATGTTGAAGGCGTCCCCGGTGATGACCCGTTCAACCTGTTCCAGAATACGAGACAGAACTTCATTGGGATCCAGGTTGCTGCTTACGGCGGCCGCCGCCGCTTGCAGGGCCTCGGCGAACTCGCGTCTTTCCTGTTCGGCCTG
>JAUWHU010000209.1 GCA_030605705.1 Thermoflexia bacterium
AATTTCTTCGGGCGCATCTACGGACTGCACGGCCCCGCGCTGCGCCAGCGGGTAGATGAGACACTGGCGATGGTGGGCCTGGTAGAACGGGCCGGCAGTGCGGTCGAGACCTTCAGCGGTGGCATGAAGCGGCGGCTCAACATCGCTGCCGGGCTGCTCCATCACCCCGAAGTGCTCTTCCTTGATGAGCCAACCGTCGGCGTGGATCCCCAGTCGCGCAATGCCATCTTCGAGCACGTGGAGCGGCTCAACGCGGCGGGGATGACCATCCTCTACACGACGCACTACATGGAGGAGGCCGAGCGGCTGTGCCATCGCGTGGCGATCATTGACGAAGGGCGCATCATCGCCTTAGACACGCCCCGCAAACTGATTAGCGACTTAGGCGGAGGCATCATCCACTTAGGTGTAGCCAACGGGATGGCTGAGGGACTGCTGGAACAAATACGAGCGTTGCCCGAAGTCAAGGCCGTGACGCGGTTCAACGGTAAGGTGAAGGTGGAAACAATCCACGCGCAAGCGGCCTTGATCCGCCTGCTGGAGCTGTTCAATCGCACCGACAGCGACATCACCGCTCTGGAGGTGCTGGAACCCAACTTAGAGACGGTCTTCTTGCAGTTGACCGGCAAGCGGCTAAGAGAATGAGCGAATGAAGAAATGAAAAATGAAGAAACGGTGAATGGCGAATTGGAGGAGTAAAATGCTACGTCAAATTCTGGCAATTACCTGGAAAGACCTGAAAATTCTGTTCAAGGACACCGGCGGCATGACAACGTTGTTCCTCATGCCGCTGATGTTCATCATCGTCATGAGCGTCATCCAACAGGGCATGTTCGACCCCGGCGACTCCGGACAACCCCGGCGTTTGCCGGTGGTGAATCTCGACAGCGGAGACCTGGCGGCCGAGGTCATCGCCCAGTTGGATAACATAGACGGCATCGCGGTAGAGACGATCTGGGAGGGGGAATCACTGACCCGCGAGCAGGCCGAGTCGCTGGTGAGCGACGGGAAACGCGCAGTGGCGCTCGTATTTCCGGCCAATTTCTCCGCGAGCGTGGAGGAGAGGCTGGACGACGCCGAGGCCAGAGCCACGATTGAGTTGATCACCGACCCCGCCATCTCCACCCAGTTCATCGCCCCCATCCAGGGGATGGTGTTAGGCATCGCCGAGCGCGTAGCCGAGACCTCACTGGCACCGGCCCACCTCGAAGCCGGCCTGGCCGAGGTGCTCGCCCACCTGCCTGGAGATGCGCAGTTCTCCCTCGAGCAAATGACGATTGAGGCCGAGGAGACGAACGTTGTCCAATTAAAGCAGGTGGCGCCGCCGGAGATGCACATCGAAGTGTTCCCCGATAGCTACCAGCAGAACGTGCCCGGTTACACTGTCTTCGGCGTCTTCTTCATCATCGCCACCATGGCCGAGTCCATTCTGCGAGAGAAACAAGAGGGCACTTTCCGCCGCCTGTTGGCCGCGCCGCTGCCCAGGTCGGTGCTGCTGGCCGGCAAACTCCTGCCCTATTACCTGGTCAATCTGATCCAGATAGCGGTTATGTTCGGCGTAGCGTGCTTGCTGTTTGGGATGGCCTTAGGGCAACCGGTCGCGCTGCTGGCGGTCAGCCTGGCGTTGGCGGCGGCGGCTACGGGGATGGGCGTACTGGTCGCCACCTTCGGCAAAACCCAGGCCCAGATCAGCGGGCTGGCGTCGCTGCTGACGCTGACCATGTCGGCCATAGCCGGCTGCATGGTGCCGAGCTTCATCATGCCCGATTTCGTGCAAACACTGGCGCATTTCACCCCGCACGGCTGGGCCATGCAGGGCTTCATGGATGTGTTGGTGCGCGGGTATGGATTGGCGGGGGTAGGGACCGAGGTGGCGGCCTTGTCAGGCTTCGCCGCGGTCTTCTTCCTCGTCGGCGTGTGGCGCTTTCGCTTTGATTGAGGGGACGGCAAACACCTCTTGGCGCAGCCACTGCATACGCAAAACCGGCCCCTGGTTTTTCCCCAGGGGCCGGTTTTACACGCATACGCGCGTTGCGATCTTCACAAGGCTTAAGCAAACGCCTCGCCGTTCAGGCGCAACCGGTCATAATTACCCTTCATCCAAGCACCCGCATCACATTTTCAGGGGTCAAGAGGTCGGGGTTGGCACTCGGCTCCAGAAAAGGGCGCACATCGGCTACCACCCGCTCCCAGTCCAATGTTTGCAACCGGTCGCGTACCACCTCCCGCCAGTTGTGGCCGGTCAGAGGATCGCCGGCCCAGCCCGTTTGCTGCAACGCATTGTTGAGCAGCGTCAAATTGGGCGCGGGCCAGTTAGGATCGCTGAGATACCACAACAAGTCGTAGATGTCTCTCCCCTTGAGATAAGGCCGCTGCAAAATGGCATGCAGTTTACCAGCCAGCAGCGACGCCCGGTCGTGATGCTGAAGTTGGAGCGTCACGTAGCGACGGACAACAGTCGTCGCCAGCCCCGCTCCGGCAGGCGGGTTCGTATCAACCTCAATCTTGACCGCGAGCACCTGGTCGCGGTGAGGCGACAAACCCAATTCGTAGAGCAGCCCGGCGAAGCGGACGAACGCGCTGTGGACGACTTTCCGGTCATTCACCTTGAGTTCCACCGCGTATCCCTCCGCCGCCAGCTCTGTTCGAATGATCCGCAAATAGGCGCGAAAGTCGTACTGGGGCCTGGCTCGTTCCAGCGCAAAGTCCAGGTCCTCTGAGTAGCGGTCACTGGCATACAGAAAGCGAAGCGCAGTGCCCCCGTGAAAAGCAAGCGGAATCAGCGCCCCGGCACGCTGAAGACAGCCAAGGATCCTGGCTTGCAAGTATTCGCGCACCACATTGCGCCCGTGGGCGGGTGTAGGACAAGCACGGACGAGTTCAGCGAGATATTCTTTCATAACGCCTCGTATTCCAGTGCCTCAGAGTGCATCAGCTGCGCCACGAGCGCGGCTGCGCGCCGCAGTTTGGGGCTATGGGCAAGATCGGCCTGACGCTGTAAGGCATCCAAATCCAGGCGGTTCAGGTTTTGCAGACGCAGTTCCCGCAGATAGTCCAGCGCGTCCCCTCCCGGCTGCAAGTAGACCAAGTCGAGCAGGGCTTTCTCCGGCGAGGCGACGAATGCGCTCTGCCCCCGGCTCAAGTCGATCAGCCGGTAGCCGTGGAACAGGTCGGTTTTGATATGGCGGAATTCGTAGGCGCCCACGGGAGTATCCCGGCGGGCGGGTCGCGCCGTCGTGACGCTGGTCGTGACCGGCACGTGCTCTGGGATGAGGCCGTAGTAGGCCAGGGCCGACTGGCAGCTGACGTAGGAGGCGCGCACCATGCGGTTGGCGATGAGGAATGGATGGGGCTTGATTTTCTGGAAGGGGGGAGCCAGCGCGTACAGGCCACGCCGCAACTGGTAGAGTCGCCCGGCCTTCATCCAACGCGACAATTGGCGGCGCACGTCGGCGGGGGCCACATCTCCGGCCAGGAGCAGGCCAGTGTCAAATACCGGCTCATCGCCCACAATCTCCAGCAATCGCCCGAATTCCATACGAGTATGATACCACAAATGGCATATTATTGCAATGGATTATCACGGCTGGTCAATGCGAATCGCAGCAGCAAGTACAGCGATTCTGCATTGCTTGGTCGCTGGGGCGGGGG
>JAUWHU010000327.1 GCA_030605705.1 Thermoflexia bacterium
CCCGTATCACATTCAGGAAGGCCAGTGGCTCGTGCTGCACCCGCGGCCTGAAGAGAGATAGGGAGATAGGGAGATAGGGAGATGGGGAGAGAGAAGAGAATAGAGATAGAGAGAGGAGAGAAATCATGAGCAACATGGCAGCAGGGAAGGAAAACGAGAAAACGGGGGCAGCTACGCCGGAGACTGAGGCAGCTGTTACCACCGACTTCATCCGCGCGATCATTGACGCGGATTTGCAGAGCGATAAATACGGGGGCCGTGTGCATACACGCTTCCCGCCGGAGCCGAATGGTTATCTGCACATTGGGCACGCTAAATCCATTTGCCTCAACTTCGGGATCGCCGAGGACTACGGCGGCAAGTACAATCTGCGCTTCGATGACACCAATCCCACTAAAGAGGAAGAGGAATATATCCAGTCCATCATCAAGGACGTGTACTGGTTGGGCTTCGATTGGGAGGACCGGCTGTTTTTCGCGTCGGACTACTTCGAGCAGATGTACGAGTATGCTGTGCAACTCATCGAAGCCGGCAAGGCCTACGTGGATGATCTGAGCGCGGAGGAAATCCGGGCCTATCGCGGGACATTGACCAAGCCGGGCCAGAATAGCCCTTACCGCGAGCGTCCTGTCGCAGAGAATTTAGATTTGTTCAAGCGGATGCGGGCCGGCGAGTTCGTGGACGGTTCCTGCGTTCTGCGGGCCAAGATTGACATGGCCTCGCCCAACCTGAATATGCGCGATCCCGTCATCTACCGGATACTCCACGCGAGCCACCCCCGCACCGGCGACGCCTGGTGCATCTATCCGATGTACGATTTCGCCCACGGGCTGGGTGATTCCATCGAAGGGATCACCCATTCGATCTGCACATTGGAGTTTGAGGCGCACCGCCCGCTATACGACTGGTTCCTGGACGAGTTGGGCATTTATCACCCGCAGCAGATCGAATTCGCGCGACTCAACCTCACCTACACGGTGATGAGCAAGCGCAAATTGTTGCTCCTGGTGCAGCGAGGAGATGTCAGCGGCTGGGATGACCCCCGGATGCCGACGCTCTCCGGGTTGCGGCGACGGGGTTGTCCGCCAGAGGCCATCCGCGCTTTCAGCGGCCGCATCGGCGTGGCGAAAAGCAACAGCACGGTAGATGTCGCGTTTCTGGAGCACTGCATCCGCCAGGACTTGAACGAGCGCGCGCCACGGGTGATGGCGGTGCTGGAGCCGCTGAAGGTTGTGATTGACAATTACCCTGAAGGCCAGGTCGAGGAGTTCGAGGCCGATAATCACCCGCAAAAGCCGGAGATGGGCACGCGCCAGGTACCCTTCAGCCGTGAGCTGTACATTGAGCGAGCGGATTTCATGGAGGAACCGCCGCGCAAATATTTCCGGCTGGCTCCGGGGCGCGAGGTGCGGCTCAAGCATGCTTACTACATCACCTGCGTGGACGTGGTGCGGGATGAGCAGGGCGCAGTGGTCGAATTGCACTGCACTTACGACCCGGAATCGCGGGGCGGTGCGACGCCGGACGGGCGCAAGGTGCGGGGAACGCTGCATTGGGTTTCGGCGGAGCACGCGCTCGACGCCGAGGTGCGCCTGTACGAGCACCTCTTCACCAAAGAAAATCCTTACGAAGTGGAGGAAGGCGAAGACTTCACCGCGAACCTCAATCCGAACTCGTTGCAGACTCTGACCTCGTGCAAGGTTGAGCCGAGCCTGGCGCGCGCCGCGCCGGGCAGCCGCTACCAGTTCATGCGCCAGGGCTACTTCTGCCTCGATCCGGTGGACTCTGCCGGGGGCGCGCTGGCGTTCAACCGGACAGTATCAATGCGGGATACGTGGGCCAAGATTCAGCGGGCGCAGCGCAGGAAGGCGTAGCGTAGCGGCGAGGGAGCGGCGCTGCCGCTCTTGCCATTAGGATGCCGCCGTATGCTGACGTGAAGCGTTCAACGATAAAACACATCAGAGGCAAGGAGAAACACCTTGAAGATCACTGGGCTTATCTGGCTGGATGATATTGTCGAGAAGTTACACAGTAAACACAACGTGGTACCGGCAGAAGTGCGTGAAGTATTCGATAATCGCCCCCAGTTTCGATTTGCGGAAAAGGGGCATCGGCCAGGTGAGAATGTATATTTTGCGTGTGGGCAAACAGCTGAAGGACGCTATCTGATTGTCTTTTTCGTGCATAAGAAGGATAGACGTGCTTTGATTCTATCAGCCAGGGACATGACCCGTGCAGAGAGGCGGAAGTATGAGCGAAAATAAGAGTTCGATTTCTCAAGCCCAATCGTATCGAGAGATAGGGGAATTTTGGGATACCCACGATGTGACAGAGTATTGGGGTGCCACAGAAGCGGTTGAATTTGAGGTGGATATTCAATCCGAAGTGAGATACTGCGCATTGGAAAGCACGTTGGCGCACAAGGTCAGCGAAATCGCCTGGCAAAGAGGCGTGTCCGTCGAGACATTGGTGAATCTATGGGTACGAGACAAGGTAGCTGAAGAGCTGGTACAAGCGCCGGCAACCTAAATCACTACGCTGGTGTAAATCGCCAGTGCCAGGTGAGTCTCGGTCACGTTCACAGCGGGGTGTTTTCAAAGGACAAGCGCAGGCGTGCTGACCACGGCTTGCACGCGACGCGGCTGGCATCGCTGGCAGCAGCGAGGGAGCGCGGTCCGTTGGGCGGCGCGGGGGGCAGGAACGCGACGTTTTCGTTGTCAGCGGGCGCGCCTTGTTGTATAATGGGGACAGGAAGCTCAGTGGTTGAGCTTTTCCGGTGGGTGCTTGCGCCACAAAATGTCGCGTGATAATGAGGGGAGATAACAGATGATTAAGACAGTTGAAGCTGTGATTGATGAGCAAGGCCAGGTAAATCTACTAGAACCTATCCATTTGCCAGTTGTGCGGCGCGCCCTTGTGACCATCTTGGAAGAGAAGCCTGTTATCCGTGTGTCTGAAACAGCCCTGCTGAGTGAGCCAGCGCTAGCCAAAGACTGGAACAGACCAGAGGAGGATGCCGCGTGGTCACACCTACAGTCGGCCTGGTAGTGCTGGTGCCCTTTCCATTCTCGGATTTGTCGCAAGCCAAGTTGCGGCCAGCAGTTGTGTTGGCTGATGCGAGCCGGGATGATTGGATTCTTTGCCAGGTCACCAGCAATCCCTATAGCGACCCGCAGGCCATCACAATCGCCGATGCCGATTTTTACACCGGCTCACTACGAGTAACGAGTTTTGCGCGTCCCGGCAAGCTATTCACTGCGAACAGCAGTCTCATGGTGACGCAAGTCGGCAGCCTCAAAGACGAAGCAGTAAAGAGCGTTGTCGAAGCGGTCATCAATATCCTGCGGACAGGACTCAAGCCATAGCGCACCCGCCGCCCAACCCCCGCTGCAGCCGCCCGGCAGCTCAGTTTTTCCGTTAGCGGGCCAAAAAGCAAGCGACAACATACAGTTGGAATGTAGAGCAGTGGGAAGCACGAGTTGATATGAAAACATAACAACTAACAAATCAGAACAGGGTATTCTGAGAAAAGCAGTTGTTGGCTATTGGTCAGGGAGTATGGGTGGGGGAAACAGATGAAACCAAAGCTGAGGGCAAAACAGCGCAAAACATTGCAAGCCATTTTCACGCATCCAGTTCGCGCCAATATTCCTTGGACAGACATCGAAAATCTACTGGTTGCTTGTGGAGCGGAAATCAGTGAAGGACGAGGTTCCAGGGTGCGTATAGCCCTCAATGATGTCCGAGCAGTGTTCCATCGCCCACATCCGCGCAAAGAAACGGATAAAGGAGCAGTGGCAGCGATGCGTCGTTTTCTGATAGAAGTAGGAGTAGAACCATGATGGAGTATAAAGGTTATCTAGGACACGCAGAGTTCGACGATGAGGCGAATAGCTTTCATGGAGAAGTCATTAACATTCGAGACGTGATCACGTTTCAGGGAAAGTCAGTAGATGAGCTACGTCAAGCATTTGAGGACTCTGTGGCAGACTATTTGGCCTTCTGTGCCGAGCGAGGGGAGGAGCCAGAGCAACCCTTTTCGGGGCGGTTCACGATACAACTATCACCGGGACAGCACCGCCAAGTCATTATGGCTGCAGAGAGGGCAAGAAAAGGAGTTGCTGTATGGGCGGCAGAGACGCTTGCGCAGGCGGCGAGTTAGGATTTGGAACAGTAGCGAAGCGGGTTAGTAAACACACGAGAGTATTCAGGAAGCAGTGAGGTCAGTTTTCGTGTGGTAGGCCCTTTCACGCATCCGCCGCGCGGGTGAAGCCGAGCGTTAGGCGAGACGCCCTTGAGCAGTGGCTTCGGCTCGTCGCTACGCGCCCGTCGCCTCCGCCTAACTGCGCCGCATCCCAGCCGGAGGCTTGTCCACACCTGGGGGACTCCGCTCATCTCACACCCCATTAGCGAACAATTGCTTTCACCACAACGAGTTGACATTATGTGTATTGTGTGTATAATCTTAATATGAAAAGCCGCGAAGTCATCGCCAGACTGAAGAAGGATGGGTGGTTATTGGTTCATATTCGTGGCAGTCACCATCACTTCAAACATCCAGAAAAACCTGGCAGAGTTACCGTTCCTCATCCGAAGAAAGACTTGCCAAAGGGCACGTTACGCAGCATTTTCCGTCAAGCTGGCTGGCAGTGGCCGCCGAGGTGATTTATGCGTTATCCAGTTGTAATTCACAAAGACTTTGATAGTAACTACGGTGTGACCGTACCTGACATCCCTGGCTGCTTTTCTGCCGGAGACACCATAGATGATGCACTGACCCAAGTTGTGGAAGCTGTCGAGTGTCACATTGAAGGCCTATTGCTCGATAAAGAACCCATCCCCATGCCTAAGAGCATCGAACACCATCAAAACAATCCCGACTATACAGAAGGTACGTGGGCAATGGTGTCGGTAGACCTCTCTAAGCTCTCTGGGAAGTCCAAAAGGGTCAACATTACCATTCCCGAAAGGCTGTTAACGCTGGTGGATCAGTACGCATCTCAACATGGGGAAACACGCTCAGGATTTATAGCACAAGCCGCGATGGAGTTTATTGCTGCCCGCAGTGTGACGGGGGAGATCGCGTAAGAGCAAACTTCGGATTTTAGATGTCCGAGTATGGAGCTTGGCGAGGGATGCCCGCCAACCACCACAGTAACCCGCCCCCGAGGGCTACGCTCTCGAACTTCGCTACGCTCCGCCCCACTGCGCTGTACTCGCACCTGGGGAGTCGCTCACGCTGCTGGGGCGTGGTCGCGTCGCCTGCTGTCTGGAGCGCGCCGGGACCTTTGAGCAGCGTGTCGGTGTGGTCGTTTTCGCCGTGGCTGATTTCGCGTGCTTGGCGGGAATTGCCTTTCGGGCACAAAGTCACCATAGTTAAAGTCGGGCAGTCGCCGCCGCTCGATCTGTGTGCCCAGCACCTTTTCGATTTCGCGTACCATCGCCCCGTTTTCCTCGCTGGCAAATGTATAGGCTGCGCCGGTCTGGTGGGCGCGACCGGTCCGGCCAATGCGGTGGATATAGGCATCAACCGTATCCGGGATGTCAAAGTTGATCAC
>JAUWHU010000222.1 GCA_030605705.1 Thermoflexia bacterium
ACTCGTAAGAGGGAAAGGTGCTTTTCTTGACCCAACCCCAGGGTGTTTCCAGATAGCGTCTGTAGTTAAAGAATTCAGGCTGAGCGTCTTTGGGGATCATGGGAAGTCCGGGGATCACCTGATCTGCCGCGCATAGATAGCGCGGCTCTGGTGCTTTGCTGACCACCTCGGTCAGTTCGTGTAGCATAGGACCGCGGAAATCGTTGAAGGCCAGCACCCAGTTTGTGTTGAAATGGGTATTTAGTTTAGCAGTGGACATGGTGTTTTTCTCCTTATTGGAATGTGATTCCAACGGAGGTACGCACCAGGGCCCCTGGGGGGAGGTACGCGCCCCCGTTGGGGTATTTTGGAATTTGTTTGTTAAAAGTCAGTAAAGAGGTGGCTGTGACGTTCTCGAAGACTTATGTAACGCGAAGACGTCACAATCAAGTGGTCGAGAACATCAATCTCTATCAATTTACCGGCTTCCACCAGTTTGCGCGTAAGAGCCTGGTCTTCTGGAGAGGGCATGGGATTGCCAGACGGATGGTTATGCGCAACCATGATGGCGTTACAGTTGCGGCGAATTGCGCCACGAAAGACCTCAGCCGTTCTCACCAGAGAGGCGTTGAGGCTGCCCTGATAGAGTATTTCACGATCAATGACACGGTTACGAGTATTGAGAAAGAGAATTGCGAAATTCTCCCGTTCTTCGCTCCCGATCCAAGACTTAAAGATATACGCAGCGTCAGCGGGGGAGCGGATTTGTGACTGTTCTTCGGTGGCTTGGGTAGCCAACCGCCGTCCCAGCTCTATTGCAGCCACGAGGCGTGCTGCTCTGGCCTTACCAATGCCCGGAACGCTTTCAAATTCTTCGGTGAGCACATTGACCAGATCGTGGTGCGTCTGCACCACTCGCTGCGCGGCCTCGATTTGCCGAGGGCCGCCGATGATAACGGCTAACAACTCAGCAGTGCCAAGGCTCTGCGCGCCAACGTTGTAGAGACGCCCCAGGGGGCGTTCTCTCACGGGAAGAGATTGTAGTACACTTGAATTGAAAGTAGGTAACGTGAATTGGGAAGTAGCCATGGTCTGGGTCTCCTTATTGGAATGTGATCCCAATAGGAGGCACGCACCATGACCCCGGAGGGGGGAGGTACGCGCCCCCGTTGGGGTATTTTGGAACTGAACTATTATGGGTATGCGGTCACGTCGTCATAGGTGAACATGATGCGCCTCCTGTATCTCTTCTACCCGTTCGCCGAAACACTCACCGTGATTCATGAATGTCCAGAAGGCGTCAATCGCGGTTTCTGCGAGCATGTGGGCCGCAGCACGATCGCGATCATCATCTTCAAACAGGCCGGTCTCTACGCCAACTGTGAAAAGGCGTTTTGCCACCGCTTGAATAGTAGTGGCCAGAATGTCAATATCGTTAGAAGACATGGTGTTTCTCCTTTTATTGGAATGTGATCCCAACAGGAGGTACGCACCACGCCCCCTGGGGGGGGGAGGTACGCACCCCTGTTGGGGTATTTGGGAATGGGAAAATCAATGTTGACCATACCCCAGCTGCCATAACGCTCGACCGGCGCGGCGAAAGTCGCCGCGATGTTCCAGAGCAGCGTAAAGCGAGAAGGGGGAGTACGCCTGTTCGCTTTCTAGCGGCCAGGCATTGGTCGAGAAAACGTAGAAGTAACCGGGCAGACGCGCTAACGCATTGCGCGTCGCGCTCCAACCCGGGGCCTGCTTACCAGGCCGCCGCCAATACTCGACCTCTCCCTGTGTCCGGGTCAACTGCCACCCATGTTGTTGCAAAAGAGTTACCACGTCGCCGCGCCGGTTGAAATCATCTCCCGGACGATCTCCACCAGAGTGTGAACAATGAGTAACCTTCTTGCGGGTGGTAGTTTGTACAACAACCGGGTCAGGGGGAGGCGCGGTAAAGCGCCGGGCTGCGTCGAGTAACACAGCACGGGCAGCCGGGGGCAGCATGGGAATATGAGACAGTGAGCCGTGGCGTA
>JAUWHU010000477.1 GCA_030605705.1 Thermoflexia bacterium
AAACGCACCAACAGCGTCAGCGAAGCAACGGCAAGAATCGTCTGGTTGCCCAGTAATTTGTAAAAAACTAACATCAAGTTGATAATCGGATCAATAACGAGTAAATCCCACACTGCGTCTCTCCCTTTAGCCCAAAATCAGGTATCACCCTCTCAGTGAGAGTAACACGTAGCGACCTAGTAATTGACCAAACTGGTTTTGATAGGCTCGAAGTTCTACACCTTTCATAATTACTGTATTACGGTGGTCAACTACTAGTCCTCCCTCTCGGCGAGCGGATATTGCCAGAGAAGTTTGCCATTGGCGATGTCGAAAGCCTTGAGGTGCTCCGAAGCCATGACCGGCATAGCGTAAAGCCGTTCACCATCCACTACCAGGTCACCGGGCAAACGGCCCGGATCCAGAGTCACCTCTCCCCAGGGGATCTTATCTCCGTTAATGGTATCTAAAGCGTAGATCAGTCCGCGCTTATTCCCCGGCAGATACAACACGTCCCCCGCCGGGCTGAGCACGGCCCTCCCGCGCAGAACATCGTCAAAATGCGTCTTCCACAACAGCTCGTGGGAAGTCGCATCGAAAGCATAAACGTTCCCCCGTACATCGGAGAAGTAGAGTTGGTCGCCGTTCACTACCGGCATGGCCCAGAACCAATCCTCGCCCTCCTCAAAAGTCCACAGTATCTCCCCCGTCTGGGAATCAACCTGGTAGATGCGGTCGCCGAAATCGCCAATCCAGAGCGCACCGTCTACCAAGACGGGAGACGTTGCAAGAGCGCCCCGGGTCTCCACCGAGCCCCAGCGCTCCGTGCCGTCCGCCAGATTCAGCGCGTAGAGGTGGCGATCCAGCGAGGCCACGTAGACGGTATCCTCCACCACTAACGGCGTAGCCCAGATACGATCTCCGGTCGGGAAAGACCAGGCCAACGTGCCATCCGCCAGGTTAAGGGCGTAGAGAACGCCATCGCCGTTCCCAATGAGAAACAAATCGCCGGCGATGGTTCCACTGGCGACATACTGGCCCTTCGCCCCCTCTGCTGCCTGGGGGCCGGGGAAAGTCCAGACCAGGTACGGAGCCTCTTCAGGAGAAGCGTCAAGCCGCAGGGCGTAAATCTTCTGGTCCTTAAAACCGGGCGCGAGCAGCTGTCCTCGTTCCTCATCCAGCATCGGCGTCGCATAGAAACCGATTTTAGGGTCCGCTTTTTCGGGGAAACTCCAGAGCAAGCGTCCTGTTTCAGCTTCAAAAGATTGAACCTGACCCACGTCCGCGACGTAAAGCGTGCCATTGGCAACGACGAGTCCCGGCCAGCTCTCTTGCCGCGCCGCGCCGCCGGTACATCCGGCGAGCAACACCAGCATTAAAGCCAATCCACCCAGAGAAAACCACACCCGCCGCGAAAAACGGTGGCTTAGCATATTCCACCCATGTCTCATGTATCCTCCTACTGCAATTTCAAGTGATGAGGAGTTGAAAGTTAAAAGTTGAAAGTTAAAAGTCGAGAGTTAAAAGTTTAGGGAACGGGATCATAGCCTCCCTGATGAAAGGGATGGCAGCGCGAGACGCGCTTGATTGCCAGCCAGCCTCCCTTGAACAAACCGTAGCGAGAGAGCGACTCGTAGCTATATTGAGAGCACGTTGGCGTAAAGCGACAGCTCCGGGGAAGCAACGGGGAAATAGATTGCTGATAAAAACGGATCAATCCCAGAATGATCGCCTTCAACAACTACCTCATGCTATCATTAAGTCCACAGCCCGGCGCGCCGGAGGGCCGCTTCCAGGGTCGCCTCTACTTGAGGTTCCCCAACTGCCGGTAGCGGGCCACGCGCCACCAGAATTAAATCCCATCCTGGAGAAATATGACCGTACAGCCGTCGCGTTGCCTCTCGCAACAAGCGGCGGGCACGATTCCGCAACACCGCGTTTCCCACCTTACGGCTGGCGACAAAGCCAATCCTCGAGTAGGAAAACCCATTCGGGGCACTACAAAGGATAAAAAGAGGATACGCCCATGAACGCCCCTCATTCCAGACACGCCGGAAATCTTGCGGGCGGCGCAGGCGCATTCCTCTTTTCCAGGCACAGCACTCCGTCAATGATTCTCTAAGCGCGGCGCCGAGGTCGCTGGGCGCTCTCCTTCCAATTGATCTTCTTCGCTCCCCCCAGACTTACCGCGATCAATCTGCGGCGGCCCTTCCGGCGACGGCGCTTGAGGACATTCTGTCCTCCATGAGTCTCCATGCGCGCGCGAAAGCCATGCGTGCGCATTCGCTTACGCTTTTTAGGTTGATAAGTTCGCTTTGTTGACATTCCCCTCACTCCTTCTAATCTTTTTCGATATGCAGTCCCCTTTCAGGACTGAGTTATTATACCGTAAGAGGGTATTTGGTCAAATGGACAAAAATGCAGGGGACGTTCCAGGGTCAAGGCGAGGAAAGTGACTGGGTGCGGCTTAGCGTTTCAGCGTTTCAGCGTCCCAGCGTCTCAGCGACTGCGAAGCCCGCTGAAGCGGGCGTGACTGCGTAGCGCGGAGACCGCAGGTGTCCCCGTGTGAGACCAGCGACTGTAGCCCAGACTGCTCGTGGCAGGAAGGGACGTAAGGTAGACAAAACAGTATCTTTTCAATAGAGTTGTTCCCGAATAAACTAACCCAGGAATTGGACGCGGATTTTCACGGATTACACGGATATTTTTGTAAGAAAACAAGGAAAAATCCGTGTTGATCCGTGGTATCCGTGTCCAAAAGCTTACTGTTTTTATTGAG
>JAUWHU010000452.1 GCA_030605705.1 Thermoflexia bacterium
CTCAATAAAAACAGTAAGCTTTTGGACACGGATACCACGGATCAACACGGATTTTTCCTTGTTTTCTTACAAAAATATCCGTGTAATCCGTGAAAATCCGCGTCCAATTCCTGGGTTAGTTTATTCGGGAACAACTCTATTCTATAATGTAACTTTATTCCTGGGCAAAACGGCGGTTTGGGTGCTCTTTCCCCGGCGCAATCTCAAAACTGTGTTATAATATTTTACCCAACGGGCTTACTTATTCAATGTTACAATCAAAGGATGGTACATGCACGAGAGACAGGATGTGGCTTACCTTTTTGACGCAAGGAGCAGGTTATGCAATTAGAAATCATCAGCGGCGCGATCCAGCGCCAGACGGCACAGGCGATCGTCGTCAGCCTCTTCGAGGGTGTGACGGAGCCGGGCGGCGCGACCGGCGCGGTGGATGCCGCGCTTGGCGGCCAGATACGCGCTCTTATCGCTGCCGGCGATTTTCGCGGCAAGCGCAACGAGATCGTCGTGCTTTATCCCGCCGGCGCGATTCCCGCCCAACGGGTCATCGTGGTGGGGCTGGGCAAGCCGGAGAAATTCACCAGCGACGTCATCCGCCAGACAGCCGCCACTGCGGCCAAGAAGGCCCGCGACTTAGGCGTGACTCACCTGCACACCATCGTCCACGGCGCGGGGGTGGGGGGCATTGTCCCTGAGCAGGCCGCCGAAGCCGTCGTCGAGGGCGCCTTCCTGGGACTATACCGTTTCCACGAGCTCAAGACACAGTTGGAGGATGCGCGTCCCGACCTGGAAAGCCTGACATTGGTCGAGCTCGACGCCGCTAAGCGGCCTGCATTGACAGAGGGCTTGCGCGCGGGACAGATCATCGCGGAGTCTACCATCCTGGCGCGGAACCTTGTCAACCGGCCGGCCAATATCGCCACGCCGGCGCACATCGCGGAGGCGGCGCAGCAGCTGGCCGAGGAGACGGAGTTGACCTGCCGTGTCATGGAGAAGGACGAGATGGAGTCGTTGGGCATGGGGGCGCTCCTCAGCGTCAACCAAGGCGGCGGCGAACCGGCGCGGATGGCGATCTTAGAGCACAACGCCGGACGCGACGACCTGCCCACGGTGGTATTGGTCGGCAAGGGCATTACCTTCGATTCCGGCGGTATCTCCATCAAGCCCGGCAAGGGGATGTGGCGCATGAAAGGCGACATGGGCGGCGCGGCAGCCGTCATCGGCGCGCTGCGTGCCGTGACCCTGTTGGGATTGCCGCTGCACGTCGTCGGCTTGACGCCGCTCACGGAGAACATGCCTGACGCCTGCGCCAGCAAACCCGGCGATGTAGTCACATCCCTCAAGGGCTTGACCATCGAGATCATCAACACCGACGCCGAGGGGCGCATGGTTTTGGCCGACGCCCTTACCTACGCGGGAGAATTTCACCCCGACGCCATCTTCGACATCGCCACGCTGACGGGATCCAAGGTCACCGCTCTGGGCGGGCAGATCGCTGCCGTGATGGGCGACGAGGCCCTGATCGCACGCCTGCGCGCCGCCGGTGAGGCGACGCGGGAACGCGCCTGGCAGCTACCGCTCTTCGAGGAATACGGTGAGCAGCTCAAGAGCAACGTCGCCGACGTGCAGCACCTCGGTGGGCGTCCGGCCGGCTGCATCACGGCGGGCTTCTTCCTCAGCAAGTTCCCACCCGCCGACGTGCCCTGGGTACACGTAGACATCGCCGGGGCGGAGATAAGCGACAAAGATCAACCTTACATCCCGAAGGGAGCGACCGGCTTCGGCATGCGGCTCCTGGTGGAAACCCTCCGCCGCTGGGGGTAAATAAACCTAACGTCAAACGTCAGGAATCAAGCGTCAAGCGTCAAACGTCAAATGCCAGCTGGTGTTTTTACGTTTTGCGTTTGACGTTTGACGTTTGACGTTTGACGTTTTCTCTTCTCACTCCTAACTCCTCACTCCTAATTCTTCATTCCTCATCTCTTATAAGGCAAACATGATGGCAAAGACTCTCGAGGAATTGACCGCTGAGATGAACCGTTTCGTCGGAGCGGCGGGCTGGTATGAGGCGGACGCGGAGTTCGTCCAGAATTCCCGCAACATCGCCATTTCTCTCTCCCTGGAGGCCGCCGAGGTGCTGGAACATTTCCAGTGGGGCGAGGGGGCCGACCCGGACGCGCTGGCGGAAGAGCTGGCCGATGTGGCGCTCTACCTGCTGCAACTGGCCTACCTCACCGGCGTCAACCTGGAGCAGGCGATTGTGGACAAGCTGGCGGTGAACTATCAACGGTTCGTGAAAAGCTCAAGTCAGGCGAAAGGAGCCGGGAGCTGAGGTGACATCCCCTGCACGCATTCTGGCCGTCAGCGACCGGGTATCCGACACGCTTTTCAACGCGCGGGTGCGGGAGCGGATCGGGCCGGTGAATCTGCTGCTTTCCTGCGGCGATCTGCCTTACACCTACCTGGAATATCTGGTGACAGCGCTGCGTACACGGCACGCCTACTTCGTCCACGGCAACCACGACGCGCCCGAACACTGCGAATCCGGGCAGACGCTCAGCGAGCCGGGGGGCTGGGAAAACCTGGACGGGCGTGTGGCGCGTGTTGCCAGATTGAACTTGTTGGTCGCCGGCCTGGAGGGGTGCATCCGCTACCGTCCCGGCGCTCTCTACCAATACACCCAGGGCGAGATGACCTGGCGGGCGCAGCCGTTGGTACTGCAATTGCTATTCAACAAAATCCGGTACGGTCGCTACTTAGACATTTTTATCGCCCATTCGCCGCCGGCGGGTATCCACGATGGGCCGGATGGGCCGCACCTGGGTTTCGGTGTTTTCTTGAGCCTGATGCGCCGTTTTCGCCCGAGGCTGCTATTGCACGGGCACAAACATCGCTATGGGCCTGCGCCGTGGCGCACCCGCTACGCTGCGACGGAAGTGGTCAACATTTATCCCTTTCGCTTGATCGAATGGGGCGAGGAGACACTCGAGTATGGTCGAAGTTATTGCGGCTAGGGAGAGTTTCAACCGCGCGCGACACAAGGCTTTCTGGAACGCGCTGTTCTCCGCGTTGCTGGGGCGCTCCAACGAGTTGCTGGCCTGGGATGAGGTGCGGGATAAGCTGCAGATCGGCGGCCAGGTATACCGGGGCATCCAGGAGGTGCCGGTCGAGAAGGTCATCGGCAGCGTCAATCGCTACCGCGATTTCGACCGCGTTTTCTTGCCCACCCAGACTTTTACCGCGAACCGTTGGCGTAGCATCAGCCGGGCCTTCTACGAGGCAAAGAGCCTGCCACCGGTTTCTCTTTACAAGCTGGGGGATGTTTATTTTGTTCTCGATGGCAACCATCGCATTTCCGTGGCGCGTGAGCAGGGGCAGCTCTACATTGACGCTGAAGTCATCGAGGTGGAATCCCGCGTGCCGGTGGAAGCCGATCTCAACGCGGAGGACCTGGAGATCAAGGGCGAGTATGTGGAGTTCCTGAAGCGCGCCCGGCTGGATGAGTTGCGTCCCGACCAGGCCATCGAATTTACCATCGCCGGGGGCTACCGGCGACTGCTGAAGCACATCGCCGTACACCGGTACTACATGGGGCTGGAGCAGCAGCAGTTCATTCCCGAGGATGAGGCCGTCACCGACTGGTACGACGCCGTCTATCAGCCGTTGGTGCAGGTCATCCGTGAGCAGGAAATCCTCAAGGACTTCCCTGACCGGACGGAGGCCGACCTGTATCTCTGGGTTATCTCTCACCAGTATTTCCTGCGTGAAAAAAGGGAATCGGTGAGCAGCGAGGAGGCTGCCGAGCATTTTGCCGACCATTACGCTCCCAATTTGCTCCAACGCGCGCGCCACTGGCTGCGGAACTTGATGGGGCAAAACCCCACGGCGGGGGACGCGCCGCAAGAGTGATTGGTGATTCGTGACCCGTGATTCGGCGGTGTATGTTGAGCTTGTAGGGTTGTTCAATTCTAAATAAACGCTTCATTTTTGGACAGGATTAACAAGATTTCCAGGATTTTTTCTTGTTTTTATCTTGTTCATCTTGCCGTAGGTCCTGTCGGTTTAGCCGCTCTATGCGGAGAACTGAACAGCCCTGGTTGAGCTTGTATTCA
>JAUWHU010000446.1 GCA_030605705.1 Thermoflexia bacterium
AACGGCCCCACCACCCCGGAGGCCGATGAGGTACTCAAAGAGCGCGGCGTCTTCGTGATCCCCGACTTCCTGTGCAATGCCGGTGGCGTGACCTGTTCCTATTTCGAGCAGGTACAGAACGACATGAACTACTATTGGCCGGAGGAAGAGGTGCTCGTGAAGCTGGATAGCAAGATGACCCAGGCTTTCAAGGGCGTGCTGGAGATGACGCTGAAGCACGATCTCTACACACGCGACGCCGCTTACTGGGTGGCGATCAAGCGTGTCCAGTGGGCCATGAAACTACGCGGCTGGATGTAAGCTGCGAGCTCGCGGTAAACGCAAAAGCGAGGGCCTTTGAGAGGCCCTCGCTAAATTTTTGTCAGGGGATGGTTTAGTAGCGCAACAGCGCGCCGATGCGGGTCTGCCCCAGCGCGTCGTTGTCCACGACCTCCACAGCGCCGCCCTTCTCTATCGTCTGCGTGACAACAGCTTCGGCGGCATCGGGGATTTCCACAAAGGATGAGCCGCAGAAGAAGCAGGTCTCCAACTTCTGGGTCGTGAGGTATCCACATCCGGAGCAGCGATAGCCCGGCTCGTGGTAATCCCGTTCCACAACCAGCACCTGGATCCGCCCTTCGTGTGCCGCGCTGAGGGTTCCATCCAACCGTATGACGCCGTTAGCGCCTTTGGCCGCCGCCGTGATCACGGCTTCCACCAGGGCTTTCTTGCGTTCCTCTTCCAATTTCCGCAGAATCTTTAACGAGTGTTCCCGGATCTCGACCTTCCCGGCCTCCATATCGGAGATGAAGGTCCCCACCACAGCCTCTCGCAGATGAGCGGGCAGAACTTCCTGGAACTGCGCCACCGTGTGCTCAGAACCGGCCAGGAGCAGACGGCGAGGGTGGTGTTTCTGGCAGAAAGCACTCAGGGCTTTGGCAGACTCGCGCAGGTTGCGTTGGACTATGGCGGCTTCTTTACGTCCCAGAGACGGAGCGCCGCCGCGCATCCCGATCATGGAAGAGCCGCCCCTTTTGCGCAGACCGCGGATTTCCTCACCCATGGCTCCATCCTCGGCGATGACCTCGCCCATCTGGAAAAGGTGAAAGTGCGCTCCTTGCCGGTCCACCAAAATGACGGCGTAGCGTCCGTAGAGTCCATCCAGCTCTACCAATGGAGAAATGTAAGGCTTGCGTGCCACCGTCACGCCGGAGCGGACGGGCACCGAGAGAGCTAAAGCATACCAGATGTTTTCTGCCTGCCGGGAGAAAATGATCAACCCGCGTCCAGACCAATCGTACTCCAGAGTTATGTAACGTTGGACGGCTTCGCTGTCGGCGGGATCAACTTCTCCTTCGATTTGTTTCAACATCTCCCGCAGAGTCAGCTTGTACTCCTCGGCCGTTCGCTTTTTGGGGTCAACGTCTAAGTATAGACTCAGGATGGGACCGGTGGCTTCAACTGCAGCCAGCTCTCGCAGTAATTTTTCTTCGAACATAGCTGTATCCTTTCTCCAACGGAATAGTGTAAAATCCCCACAGGGGATTTGAGGTTTCGCAACCTCATTCAAAACGTCCGGTTGTCGTATCCTCCTTTCTTAAAGTATTTTGAGCCTAGAAACACATGACTGCGGGCGCCTCGTCAGGCGACCCGCAGTCTTATCCTTTCTTTGTCGGCCACATTTGTTACGCTATTTCGCATAACCCCGCTTTCCTTATCATTCAACCTCACCCTTATTGTACTCACTTTCCGGGAGCTTGTCAAGCGGAGTTTGTAGTGGGGTGCGTTTCAGGATTAAGGCGAGTCAGGTGACTGGTGATCAGTAATCGGGTGCGGCTTAGAGTTGCAGCGTAGCGCGGGGCCGAAGTCTCCGCGCGGAGAAGTCACCCGCAGCCCAGAATGCCCAGGCATGAATGCCAGGGCTACGCAGTCACGCCCACGGGGCTTTTGATTCGCCAATGTAGCTTCTCAAAAAGTGGAGACGAATGGCTGTGGCCGGCGTGGCCCCGCAGGGCCATCTGACCTGCAAGCGGGCCGAGCTCCCCTAAATTATTGAGAAAATACCTCTCTCGACAGTGGTTGAAATCCTTCAACTTTGAGAGGTGATTCCAAGAGTTGGTCTATCAGGTTAACTGTTTTCTCTTGCGCATTTGACAAGATGATGACTCTCACTACTTGCTTGAGTTTATCCCTGTATTGCAACGGTATTTGAATCACTCCTTCTTCTATTCTAGTTTGGAACTCGATTGCATACATATTCACACACTCCTCGACAAGTAAACTCCTCAATAACGCGCGGTAACACCTTGTGAAATCAGATTTGCAATAGCTGGGTTAGCTGTGATTATGGTCAGGAATCGGGGTTCGTCAACTCTCTTGCTTGTCATTTGTGGTACATGGGTAAGGGAACTGAACTATAGTTTGTGCTTCGGCGGGCTAACGGGCCGCGCGATAAGCCGCCCCCCCAAGCTGCGGCCCCATTCCGATGGGGCTGCGGCGCAGTGGGGCGAGCGTAGCGAAGCCGGAGGCTACGCCTCCGGGGTCGGCTCCACACGATGTTAGGCGCACTTTTCGTTGGCTACTGAGTTGGGCACAAGAGTAGTTTGGGAGGGGAGATGGTTCCCCCCAGGATTGGGGGGCTAGGGGGGCGATGGCCCATTTTCGCCCGCGCGCCGTGCCAGGTCCCGACGTGGTGGGAACCTACTTGAGGTACATGGCGGACCTTCCCGAAAGCTACCAGTCGCGCTGGCAGGCCAAACGCTGCTGGCGCTTTCGGGAAGGCAAGTCTTTAGTAGTTCTTCATGACAAGCGGTAGGTACAGCTTGAAGGGCGTAAAGTCGACGGTGAGGGTATCCACCCCGGTGCCGGCCGTGACGGTGATGGCGGCGGCGCCATACGTCACCCCGGTCAACGTGGCCGAGGCGCGGCCGTTGGTGGTGGTCCTGGTGATGGTGCTGCTGGCAAAGGACCCCACCGGGCTGGTGGCAAAGGTCACCACCGTGCCGTCGTCCACCCAGTTCACGTGCTGGTCCACCGCCAGGCTGCTGATGGTCACGGTGGCGCCGGCCGGGGCGCTGAGCGCGCTGGCCTGGGCCGTCACGGTCACTCCCGCGCCCGGCTGCGGGGCC
>JAUWHU010000372.1 GCA_030605705.1 Thermoflexia bacterium
AGCCGTTGTATTGGTGACTACTGCGCCCACGGAGAGAGTGTACGTCGTCCAGTCTCGCGGCCAGGGGACGATCCGCACACAGGTTTGCTCGCCAGCATGCAATACCGTCACGTAAGGGAATCCCGCGCCACTGCCTTTGGGTGTCGTCGCATCCACGCGCACCAACGTGGCCGTGATGCCGCGATTGTGCAATAGCGCGTAGATGTGTTGGCCGTCTCCGGCGCTGTCAATGAACTCCACCGCGCCATCGGGCGACCAGCCAGAGTCCACGCAATCAGCACACAGAACCAATGGTAGATAAACACGAGGAGACAACGACGGCAGCGGGCCAACCAGTGCCTGGCCCGGTTCCGGCTTTGCCACGAGAACCAGCAGCCCTAAGGTCATAACCGTGAGTACCAGCGGGACAACTAAACGCGACCATTTTTTCATCGCATACCTCCTAACCCGGACAAGTCAGAACCAAAAGGATTTTTGCCACGAATTAAACGAATTTCACTAATTTTTCTCTTTTTCGTGTTAATTCGTGAAATTCGTGGCAGAATATTCTTGTTCTTTGTGCAAAAATCTCATTGAGAAGATACTACAAAATACTCATGACCCCCTGGACCGAGGTGCGCTGCGCAACTAAGGTCCCGTACACACCAAAGCCGACTGCACCGGCGAACAACAAACCACTCAGTATGGGTAGCATCTCAAACCTCCTGCGTCTCTTGCCAAACCGGTTCTGCCGCCGTGGACGCGGCCGCGTCATACTCGAAGCGCGGCAGCAGCCACACGTTGCCCCCCTTGAGCGACTTGTCAACCGCGTGGATCGTCAACACACGCCGCCGTCCAAATGCATCCAAACCCACGTGGACGATGTAGTCCACCGCGCGGGTGAACAACTCCTTGAGGGCGCGGCGTTCGTAGCGACTGCCCCCAAAGAGGTTGACTAACAAGGTGAACGTCTCCACGGCGTCGCTGGCGCTGCTGGCGTGGATCGAGGACAGGCCGTTGTGCCCGGACATTTGGGCGCGCAGCAGAGTCAGCGCCTCGCCCCCGCGCACCTCACCGACCACCAACCACTGGGGCGTCATGCGCAGGGAAGAAGTCACCAGGTCCAGCATGGAGATGGCCGCTTCCGGGATACGGAAGGTCTGCTCCTCGGTCAGGGTGGCAATCGCGTGCGCGACGTTGACCTGGTCAGTGTACGACGGCTCGGCCACCAACAGCACGGCGTTCGCGTGCCGGACGGGGATCAAGATTGACGTGCTCACGCCGGAGCAAAAGGCGTACCTGAATTCGTGGCAGGACGGGACGTAAGGTAAACAAAACACGAAACGTGGAAATACCCGGTCTCTCGACAGAGACCGGGTATTTGTTTTGGGAATGGATCAGTGGTTACGCAGGATGAGGGGGAGATACACACCGTGCTGCACAGTGATGTATTCCTCCTTCGCCTCTATATCGCTGCCGCCTGGCCCACTGACCGTCAGCGTGACGATATACACACCCGCCGCTGAGTAAGTATGGGTTGGGCTGGTCTGCGTGCCAGTGATTCCATTCCCGAAGCTCCACAGGTTAGAGGCATAATCACGCTGGAGGTGTTGGTAAAAGTCACCTTCAATGGGGCCACGCCGAAGGTAGTCCAGGCGCTGAAGTCCGCCCGCAACGGTTCGTAGTTGCACGATATGAGAGGCAAATAGATGCTATTCTTCTCCACGACAACGGTGTTCAAAGCTGGGAAGCCAAAGGTGAGCACTGTCTGATCGGATACAAAAACGGGCAGGCTCTCGATGGGTAGATTCTCATTTCCGCTCACGGCATCGGAAGCCACCTGTACCTGGAAAGTGGCGGTAAATACGGCTCCATCTGGTAGACTGTCTAAGTTCCAATGCAGCATCTCATCCGACTCCAGACCTCCATCACTGATACTACCCGGTACAAGGCTGGTACTTACAGGGAGTGTGGCCGTTAGGATGCCTCCCGTCAAGGTCACGCCTGTCGTATTGCTGACAGAGACCGTGTGGGTGAGCAGCTGACCTGGATGTATAAAGCCAGTGGGCTCACTCCAGGCATGCACCGTTGGTCCAAGTGCGCCGACGCGATACTCGTCCCGTAAAACACGCTGGCTTGCGCCTTGCACGTAGAGTGTTCCCTCCAGCGGATAGATTCCGTTTGGCAAGGCAGAAGGGAGAGCGAAAGTCAGGGTATCGCTTACAGCAGCCGCAAGTGTGAAGAGTTGCGTCTGACTGTACACACCTCTCCCAACAGTGTCTGAGATTGTGACGGTCAATGAACCAGATACATTATCCGTCAGCAGGTTGGTGACAGTGACGGGTATGGTGGCTTCTGTATCAGCAACCGCCCAGGGCGCGTAGCCCTCCACCAGTACCGGCCACAAGGCTTCGAAGATTGACGTGTTAGATTGGGTGGTGAGGTACTGCCCGCTGACGGGCTCGGCGAAGCCCATCCTGGCTGCTGGCAGATTGAGCAAAGTCCCCGGCGTTGCAAGATAGCGGAAGGTGTAGGTGATGGAAGCTACTGTCTCAGCAGAGATGACTTTCTGCCAAATGAGGGTGAAGTCATTCACCACCGCATCGCCGCTTTCCAACAGCGTCACGTCGGAGGGAAGGGTCTGGGTCACGTTTACGGTGATGGTCTTAGTGAAGGGATTAGCCACCCAGAGATGGGCCTCATACCCTTGGTTCCAGGGATCGCTGAGTACATAGCTGTCAATGGGGTTCTCGATAACCGGTGCATCCTCAAGTACATCCAGAGCCTGTGCCACAGCATCTGGTCCTAATGTTACAATAGAAGAAGCTGCCATTCGTTGAGGTTGCCAGGTGCTAACGTGAGAGCCAACGTGAAAGGTGCCAGTATCGTTAGTGACCAGCACGTTAATGTAGATGATGCTGTCCTTTTCAGGAGAACCACCGCGCTCTTCCTGCTTGTAGTAGATGCGCACAGGTGCGCTGTGCCCAGAAGCCAACACGATGGCCTTCTCCGTCACCAAAGTGTTCCAGCTCCAGGGCAATCCAAAGACCCGGTCATAGTAGGCATACTGCACGATGACCTCAAAGGTGGCTGTCTCATCGCCAGTGTTGGTCATTTCAACGTCCGTGAAGGATTCATGTTCGCGCCACAAACGCCCCCATCCGGTACCCGCACTGTAGTGAGTCACGTCACCGATACTGCCCGTCGCTGGGTTGGCTGGCAGATGCCGGGCCAGACGATCCAGACCCTTGGCATCATTCAGGAAGATGCGTGCGGCTGTCTCGGCAGAGCCCTTGAGGATGGCCGGTGCTTGCTGGTAAGCCCGTCCTGCTGCTGTCAGATTATGATAATCTAGGTATCCATCAAAGGCGGTGATGAAACCGGACACCAGAAGATTGCCGGGTCCGTCAAAGGAAGCATGGGCAATGTTCTTAGCTAAGAATTTGAGCACAAAGGCTGTCCATCCACTGCCCGTCGACTCGTGGGCCATGCGAACATTTTCCAGAAGGAGGCCTTGGTGCTCCATAGCAGAGACCAACACGACGGGCACATTGTGCCGCCCCGTCAAGTCTGCAATATATGCCTCCTGCTCCGCCCAACTCATAGAAGGGATACCTTGATCCACCAGTTGGGCGCGTTGATCGTCTAATGCTTGTTTGAGATCATCAATGTCGGCCTCAAACCGGTCCGCCCCTTCGCTGAGGCCGCTCCTTGAGGCTACAATGTCATGCCAGCCCCAGATCACCCCTTCGGAGACAATAGTCTCAATAGCTGTATCCCGTAACCTAGCGACGTAGTACTTGGACCCTCCCCTGAGAATAGGCCGGGTGAGACCCTCCCAATTGCCGGTCTGGATAGCGTGTTGCCACCGGAGGTCGAAGAGCTTGCCAGCATCAGGGTATCTTTCCTTTAGATTCAAGATCCTGCTCCAGCTCGGCTCCATGCCGGGTAGAGCAAGTTGGCTCGCTCGCTGTGTCATCTCATGGTGAACTTCAGCCATGTCCGCAAACCCGAGGACGAGGTCGATCGATAGTTTGACTGCATCGCTTGCGACCGCTCCGCAGAAGTAATCTCCGTTTTCCCCAGCATCGGAGGCAATAGTGCCTAGTCGATCCAGCTCGTTGCGCGATTTTTCGTCAAGAAGATCAATGGCCTGCAAGAGCTGTTCATTGGGTGGCGGCCCACTGCTACTCCCCGTGAAATCTTGCTCCGTCGCATCCGGCGGCACGCTAACCGTGCGCGTGGCCGGTGTGAACGTCCAGCCGCTCTTGCTGGGTATAAGTATGTACGTGCCCGCTGTCAGGCCGCCGATGGTGTAAGCGCCACTGGCATCCGTAGTGGCGGAGCCACCCGCCCCGGCAGAGATAACTACGCCAGAGATAGAGTTGCCACTGCCATCACGCACATGGCCAAAGATGGAGTAATTCGAACCTTGTGGATTAACCGTTATAATAACCCGGTCTTCAGCCGGAAGGGCGCTGCCACGCTCCACGATCACCTTAGCGGTGTAAGTGCCGGCAGCACTGTAGTCGCACACGTCCACGGCGGTCTTGGGATTATCAAAGACGCCATCGAATTTTACCGCCCAGCCTGGAGTGATGTCTGTTCCTGAATCCGCGCGATCACAATAGAAGGTGTAATTGATGCTGCCACTGGCCGAACCAGACACCCCGGCGGTAAGATCAACATCGTTCAGGGGAGCAGTCCCTCCCGAGGGATCAGCAGAAAGGGAAACTGAGAGAGTGTCAACTGCTTTAAGCCCATCCTCAACCGACCAGCCAGAATACAATCCAGGGCCAAAATCCACCTCCCACCAAGTATAGCCATCAGCACTAACTGGCCCGTTGAGGATTTCCCCCCTGGTTCCTGTCGGCGCATAGCCAGGATAGTCGGGATCTGTGATCTCAGGATAACTGGTTCCTGGTCCGGTGCGCACATTAAGATTAGTTGTGACCTCAACGGTGTCACCTACGTTGAAATTAGTCGTGGAGGCCCTAGCAATGTTTAGCAACCCACCAAACATTGTCCCAACCACCAAACACGCCAGTGCAGTTTTCAGGATTTTCATCATCGCTCTCCCCTTTCTTATCTCTGATCCTCTGACCTACTTCATTGTGGTACCATTGAAACCAACGCCATACTCATCAGAAATCCGATGACTGCCAACAAATTTAAGCCAGCCCTCCGCGGTCATCCTCCGATGCACAGCCGCCGCCTGGATAACAGCCCTCCAAACGCCAAAGCGCCCTGGCGGAAGGACCCAAAGTCCACCCACCGGGGCGCTCGCGGCAGCGAAGAAATGTTATGTTGAGAGACTCCGGGGTCGCCATACGCTTATCGCGTCCCCCACGTCGAAAACAGCTCAAGTGTTATCCGTACATCACAACTTCTTGCCGTGCGCCAGGGAGTATCTCAGATGGAGAAACACACAATGTCCATTTGCGATCACCCGGCGCGCTCAACTCGGTTGCAAGCACACATCCTTGTACTTCTAATTCTATCGCTTTTTGCCCATCATGTCAATACCCCCCGCGTCGAATTTCACGTTCCAGGGTCCAAAAGTCTTCCGCTATGTTCCATTCTGTCTGGCTGCTGAGGTGCAGGTTTATAGCGCGTTGGGTTTGATATACCCACTTGCTCAACTCGGACACCAGCGCGCTCTGCGCCGTTTTGTTGGGCACAACAAGGTAGAAATGCCCGCCCGTCATTTTTTGATATAAATCCCATTTGCGCTGCCGCTCGTTTTGCTTCTTCCGCGTGTGCCGTTCACATTCGACGTAGTAGACCTGGTTGTCTTTGGAAGCTACCAGGTCTGGTGTTACAGTTCCTCCATCCAACGTGAAAGGCTTGGGAAACAGGTCCGTGAGGTAGTCGCGCTGCGTCAACTCTTGAGCCGTGGCCGGTGAAGTCCAGCACCTGGGCGTGGTTGCTGCCCAGGCCCGGAGCCGGGATAACCGTCGTGGCGTAGGCCAACATAACTCCATCGGGAGACATGATACGCACCCCGGCATTGTGTTCCGTGTCTGGCCGTCCCCCGCTCCACACGTTGGTGACGTAGAACTGCATGGCAGCCGGGAAAGACGCGGCGCGGACAGCGGGTACTAAACGCTGTAACGTCAAGACACCGGGATC
>JAUWHU010000360.1 GCA_030605705.1 Thermoflexia bacterium
AGTTGATAGCGGCTTCTTCCAGTGAAGGGTCCAGCGCTCGCATCATGCCCAACAGCGTCATGTAGGCCACGGGAAAGAACGAAATCGCCATGACCAAGATCAGTCCATCCAGGCCGTAGATGTCGTAGCGAAGACCCAACAACTGTTTGGTGATCAGTCCGCTACGGCCAAAGAGCACGATGGTGGACATGGCTACGGCGAAAGGGGGAGAGATAATTGGCAGGGTGCCGACGAGATTGAAGAAACGCTTGAAGGGCACATCCAATTTAACCTGGACAAAGGCGAACAGAAAACCCAGCAGCGTGCCCGTAGAGGCGACGCCCAGCCCCATCCACAACGTGTTGAGAATGACACGCCAGGTGCCGCGTGCAGCCAGGAGACGTTGGTAGACGGCCATCGCCTCACTACTCAGGCTCACCGCGAGAATCTTGCCTAACGGGTAGATGACGAAGATACCGAGGAAGCCTAACGAGATCAACAATCCAATAGCCAGGACACCGTCCTGGGTCAGGCGTCGGTATTCGCGTATGCGGAGGGTAATGAATTCGGACATTAAGCACTCCATAAGAGACCTCCGAGGTTTCGGAAAACCCCGGAGGTCTGATACTCACAAGGTTTTTACTCCGCCGGAGCGGATGCGCCTTCGCGCACCTCTTCCCCAAACCGTTCCGATAGTTCGCTGCGTAATTCACCGGCCAGACCGTGATCGTACTCGAGCAGACTCACCTGGTCCAGAGCGATGGCCTTTTCCGGCACGGGCGTGTTGGGATTGGAGGGTACCTGGTAGGATTTGACGTTAGGCGCAATCGCCTGTGCTGCGGGACTCAGCACCCAATCCATCCATACCTTGGCCGCCTCGGGATTCGGCGCGTTCTTGATGAGCGCCACGCTCCCGATCTCGAACCCGGTTCCCTCTGCGGGGAAGGAGACCACCAGGTTAGCGCCGGTCTCCTCACGGAATTTGACGCAGTCGTGTGAGAAGATGATTGACACGGCCACCTCGCCGGCAGCCGCCATACGCCCTGGCGCGGAGCCGCTCTTGGTGTACTGGAAGATATTTTCGTTCACTTGCTTCAAATAGTCAAATGCTTCGTCCTCACCGCGCAGTGCGACCAGGGTGTAGAGGAAGGTGTAGGCAGTGCCCGACGTCCGCGCATCGGCTACGGCGATGTTGCCCTTGAGCGCAGGATTCAGCAGATCGTCCCACGAGGTCGGTGCGTCTACACCTAACTCGTCAAGCAGATCCTGGTTGGAGCAGAACCCCAACGCGCCGACGTAGATGCCGGTCCAAACGCCGTCAGCATCCTTGAGCTCGTCAGGGATCTGGGCCGCGTTTGGCGGGGAATAAGGCTCGATCAGGCCCTCGGCATAGGCGGCACTCTGACCCTCGTTAGGGCCTCCCCACCAGACGTCGAATGAGGGGCTGCCGGCCTCCGCTTGCAGGCGGGAGAAGGCCTCTCCAGAGGAGAGCCGCACGTAAGAAGTCTCGATGCCGGTCTCCTTCTGAAAAGCCGCTACCATTGCCTGGGACCAGTCCTCTTGCGGACCGGCCAGCACCGTTAGCGGACCGGTGACGGCCTCCTCGGTCGGTTCCGGTGTTGCTTTAGGGCCACAGGCGCCCAGCAACAGGGTCAAAATCAACAATCCGGCCAGTAGAACAACAAAGCGTCGCATGATTTACCTCCATTAGGTTTTAGGGCTACTTGCGAGAAAAAACAGTGGTAAGCGTTCTGACCTCCGAGGTTTTGACGGTAATTTGACTCGGAAAGCGAGTTATGTATTTACCAGAACCCCTCAAAAGGGGGGCCATTTCGAAACCTCAGAGGTCTTTTAGGATGTTTTTCCTTACCCCTTAAACGCTTACAAACAGTGATTAACACAATGTTAGTGTAGCACGAATTCTCTTTGCTGTGGTTACTCGCCGGTCACAGACCGGTCACAGTTTGGTTACAAATAGACCTCCGAGGTTTCCTCCCCAACCTCGGAGGTCTTGATTTAGAGGTCAAAACGATACCCAACCCCCCGCACGGTGTGGATGAACCGGGGCTGGGCCGGGTTCGGCTCCAGCTTCTGGCGCAACCGGTGGATCTGTACCTTGATCATCTCTTTGCTGCCCTGCCAGACATCGAGTTGCCAGGCTTCCTTTAGCAGAGCTTGCCAGGTCAGCACGCGACCGGTATTGGCAGCCAGACAGGTCAGCAAGCGATACTCCAGCGGCGTCAGCTCGACGGGCAGATCGTGAAGTGTGACACGATGCCGCTCGAAGTCTATCCGCAGCGGGCCGCTCTCAATCACCTTCACCTGACGGATGCGCGTGCGCCGTAAGATCGCCTGGACGCGCAGCACCAATTCGCGCGTGCTGAACGGTTTGGTCATGTAGTCGTCTGCCCCCAGTTCCAGCCCTTTGATCACATCCTCCGGCTCGTCTTTCACCGTCAACAGGAGCACCGGGATCGTCGTCTCGTTGCGCACACGCCGGCAGACCTCGAAGCCATCCACGCCGGGCATCGTCACATCTAAAATTACGATGTCGGGATGGTGCTCCTCGACCTGTTGCAGCGCCTGGAGGCCATCGTAGGCCATGATGACCTGGAAGCCGGCCGTCTGGAGCGCGTAGGCGATGACGCCTACCATTTGTGGCTCGTCGTCCGCGACCAACACTGTGGGTTGTTCTTTCACTTTGCCCCCTGTCTTGACGCCGTAGTGACGCTGTAGTAACGACTTCAGTCGTTAATTGCCGAGAACGACTAAAGTCGTTACTACGGACACACAAACTACGGGCGCCCAATCTTGAATTTCAGACATGCTCAAACGGCAAGGTGAAGTAGAAGCTGGCGCCGCGTCCCAGCGACGTATCCACGTAAACTTGCCCGCCGTGCCACTCGATGATTTGTTTGACGATGACCAGCCCCAGTCCGATGCCCTCGCCTGATTCCCATCTCGTCGTCGCGAAGCGTTTGAACAGTTGGCGGCGGTGCTCAAGCCCCATCCCCGCGCCGTCATCGGTCACGGAGACGAACAGAGCGTAGTCGTTCTGGGCGATGGAGACGACGATCAACCCGCCCTCCGAGGTATGCTGACTGGCGTTCTGGATCAGGTTGATCAACACCTGGCGGATAAGGGCGGCGTCGGCCGGCACCGGCGGCAAGACTTGCGGATAGTAGGTGCGGATTTGTTGCTGTCGCTGCTCAATCAGGATGCGCAGGTCGTTGACCACCAGGCGCACGACGTGCCGCAAGTCCACGGGCCGGACTTTTGGCAAAAAGACACCTGATTCCAGCCGCGCCTGGGTGAGCAGGTTCTGCGCCAGCGTGGCGACGCGCTCCTCGTTTTGATAGATGGTCTGCAAAAAGGTGCGTTGCTGCCCTGTCAGCGGCCCGGCCGACTCATCGAAGAGCAGCTCCAATGAAGCGCGTATCAGTGTCAGAGGGGTGCGTATCTCGTGTGAGAGCATGGAGAGACGGTCCGATCTGACCTGGACGGTTTTCTCCAATTCGGCCCGCGTCCTGCGCGCTCGCTCGCGCTGCCAGGCCAGCGCAGCGGTGATGCCCGCCAGGCTCAACCAAAACAGGACACGCGCGCCAACCTCATCTGACCAGCCGGCGCCGGTGAGCCCGACGAGCGCGTCAACGATGCCGGCTCCCAGGCCGAACAGCAGTGCAACCCGCCAGCCCGCCAGGAAACCATCCGCCACGATACCTAAGCCAAAGAGCAGACTTAGCGCCGGGTCGAGCCACAGGGTCAGGGTTGCTATCAGCGCGAAATCAATGCACGCGCCCCAGACGGCGACCGCCCCCTCACCGCGCCGCCGCCGCCGGAGCACTTCCGGCGCGGCGAGGGCCAGCAGTACAACGGGAACGCACCACGCGACCCGCGCGGCGCTGTCCGGCCCGCCCTGGACAGCGCAGAGCAGCAACGCGGCGGCGTAAGCCAGCCCGCGTCCCAGGGAAACAACAAGAGTTGATTTGTCCATGGCTATGTGTCGGACAACAATATACAGGTTGTAGTGGCTACTTCAGTCGCGCTGGTCTCGCTCGAACGACTAAAATCGTTACTACGAGCAAAATGTATCTGCTCCGAAAATAACCCGGTTTGGTTCTCTCCCCAGCTGTGGCCGGCGCGGCCCCGCAGGGCAGGTGGCCCTGCGGGGCTCCTGACCGAGCCACAGACGGGCACGGTCGGGAGATCGCAGACATGCGGGTCTGCCGACCTGCAGCCGGCCCGAGCTATGACCACAAGGGGTCGCCCCTACGTGACAACTTCTCAAAAAAGCGAGAGCTGCTCCACATCGGGCTGAACCTGGTACTCCTCCGCCTGCAGATTCCCGTCCAGGAGCTCCCGCAGCTTGCGAAAATCCTCCGCCAGCGTGCCGCGCAGGCTGGGCTGATGCAAGGCCGCCGCCGGGTGGTACATCGGGAAATAGATCAGGTCGTTGATCTGGCGCGGCTGGCCGTGTATGAGGGAAATCTTGTCGCCGGGGAAAGCGCGGGCCATGGAGTGTCGCCCCAACGTCACGATAACCTGCGGGTGGATCAACTCGACCTGCCGCGTCAGATAGTCTTTGCAGGCAGCGACCTCATCGGGTTGCGGGTCGCGGTTGCCCGGCGGACGGCACTTGATGACGTTGGTGATGTAGACCTTGCGACGATCAATGCCCGCCTGCTCCAACAACTTGTTCAAGAGCTTGCCGGCAGCGCCCACGAAGGGCACGCCTTGTTGGTCTTCGTGGAAGCCCGGCGCTTCACCGATGAAGATGATCTCCGCATCGGCGGGGCCGTCTCCCGGCACCGCGTGGGTGCGTCCCTGGTGCAGCGGACAACGTTCACAGCGCCGCACCTCCTCGTGAATGGTCTTCAGAATTTGGGCCTTAGCTAACTCCATGTCTTCTCCTTTCGTAAAATGTTTGATCTCTCGGCAATCCCATGCGGGTGTGTTACCTGTGCCCGCAACCGCCGGAAATTTTCGCTTAACACACGTTGATAATCCGCATCTAAGGATTTCAACTCCAACAGGAGGGCGTCCTCGCCATCCCGGTAGTAACGACGCAGCTTCCTGAGGAGTGTGAAGCCGTATTTGGCGTAAAGGCGTCTGGCGGCCTCGTTGGAGCCACGGACTTCTAACCGCACCTCGTTGGCTTTCAAGAGCACGGCTTGTTCCAGTGCTACGATGAGTAAAATTTCCCCCCAGCCTTGCCCTTGCCATTCCGGGTGGACGGCCAGGGTGCTGATGTGTCCCCGGCCCCGTTTGACGCGCACCCCCATGAACCCACAGATGGTGCGGGCGGAGCGGGATTTCCTGCGCCTGGTGAGTGCGGAGGGCGGGTTGAATTCCAGAACGAAGTAGCGGGCATGAGAGTTGTAATATATCTCTTGACTGTAGGCCGATTCCGGCCAGGGTTCTTTGAAAACCTGTTGATCCAATGCCGTGACCGCCGGTAGATCTGCTGGTGTCATCCGGCGAATGTTGTAGTCCCCCAAATGCAGCTCGGGGGAAGCAGGGTTCACGTTTGCAGTGACCATCTCAATGCGTGTAGAGCGGGAGCAGTTGCGCGGGATTCCCCTCGTCACCGGCTCGCAAACGCGCCCAGCCAAGTTCGGCCAGGAAACCGGCCCGGCGCAGGTGATAGGGGGCCGGCGGGATTGCCACCCCTGCTCCCGCCTCGCTCAGGGCCTGACGCCCCTGGGACGTGATCTCTCCCACGATGAGAGCCGGCGTCACGACG
>JAUWHU010000422.1 GCA_030605705.1 Thermoflexia bacterium
CTTCTTCAACGAGGTGGAAACACTGTTGGCGCTCCCCGGCCTGCGCGTTGAGGGGCTGATGACGATGGCGCCTATCGCCGAGGACCCGGAGAGCGTGCGCCCCGTCTTCGCCTCGCTGCGCGGGCTACGGGACGCGCTGCGCGAGCAATTCCCCCAGGGGGCGTGGCCGCACCTCTCGATGGGGATGACGGACGACTTCGAGGTCGCCGTCGAGGAGGGCGCGACGTTAGTGCGCATCGGACGGGCGATTTTTGGAAATTGAAAATGATGAATGATGAATGATGAATGATGAAAATGACAAATGGCGAATAAAGAAAATGAAGAAATGACAAATGAAGAAATGACGAATCACGTTTGACGTTTAACTTTTAACTTTCGACTTGCAACTTTCAACTCTCCAACTTGCAACTTTCAACTCTTCTTTGAGGACAATATGGTGATCGTATTATTACTCGTTCAGATTGTGAATATCGTTTTTAGCGTCTTTTCCGTGGCCCTGCTGCTCCGGGTGCTCCTGCCCTGGTTCAAGGTCTCGCCCCGGAGTCCGTGGTTGCGCTTCTTGGAGGTGATGACGGAGCCATTGGTGCGGCCGGTACGCCGGATACTCGGCGGCGCGCGCCGGGGAGGGGGGATGCAGTACGTGGACATCGCGCCCCTCGCCACCATATTTTTCCTGTGGCTGGCGCAATCCGCGCTGACGTGGGGATTGCAACTGGTAGCATTTCCCCCGTTGTGGCTCCTGCACCCGGGGGCTGACCCACTCCGCTGGGTGGTGGGTGTGACCGGCTTACTGATCCAGATCTACGTACTGTTGTTCCTGGCGCGCATCATCCTGGAGTGGATCCAGGTCTCCTACGCGCACCCCCTGATGCGGTTCCTCTGGGATATCACGGAACCGCTGTTGGGGCCGATTCGTCGCCGCCTCCCTACCTTCGCCGGGCTGGATTTTTCCCCGCTGGTGGTGGTGCTGTTCCTTTCTGTGGTGCAGGCGCTGCTATCTTCGTTCGTGCGTTGAAACGTTGGAACGCTGAGACGCTGGGCCGCTAAGACGCTGAACCGCTGAAGATTAACGCGCTCTGGGCCGGGAATGTGCTGCTTGCTCCTCGCCCGTGTCCAGCAGCTCGCCCAATGTGACGCGGGCGTCCTCCTCGGCGAGACGGAAGAGGCGGATGTGGTTCTCCCGCTCGTAGATGGTCACCAACCCGGTAGGCAAGGGTTCCTCCGGTGCTACGAAGCGGATCCACTTCAGGTTGTGGTAATCGCCGAGTCGCCGTTGCGCTTCCAGGTGTTGGAAATCATGCCACACGATCTCCGTGAGCAGCATGTCTAACGCCGGCTCGAAGGCCGCCCAGAGCCGCTGGGGGATCGCCAGGAGCTCGTCATTCAGCGAGGGGAGCTGTTTGGCTTCCCAGCTGCGCACGGGCCGGCCGGGCCAGGGAGCCATCAGCACCACGACAATCTCCGTCGCGCCCGATTCCAACGCCTTGCGGAAGGGCGTGTTGGTGATGGCGCCCCCATCCACGTAAGTGCACCCGTGGATTTTGGTATGTTCGTACCAGAGGGGGATGCTGCAACTCGCGCGCACTTTCTCTGCGTCAATCCCCTCCGTGTCCCGGTTGCTGAAGTAGACGAGGCGGTGGCGCTTCACATCCACTGCCGTGATCCAAACATCGTAGCGCGCCTCTGAATCGTTGAGGATTTCCGGGATGATCCAGGGACGTCCCAGCCATTTCTTGCTGTGGCCTGTGAGCGTGGCGGGCAGCGGCGTGGTATCGAAGACGTGTTTGCCGCCCCGCAGGAGATTATCAATGAAGACATCGTCGGCGCGCATCTTTTGGACATCGCCGGTCCGCAGATCCAACCAGCGCTCGCGCAGCGCGGAGAGGGGGATGCCGGAGCCTAATGTCGCCGCGTTCACCGCGCCGATGGAGGTTCCTACGAGTATATCCGGCCGCCACCCGACTTTCTCCAGGTAAGTCAACACGCCGATGTGGTACGCTCCTCGCCCACCACCTCCCGAAAGCACCAGTGCCCGTTTCGGTTTCTTTTCCATGGATCGTTCCTCCTTGTTAAGCTAGCAGGTTGTCAGCCGTAGTTTGATGGATAAATTCGCTTACCGGTGGCCATTTTTATCCATCAAATCAGCCTTGACGAAACACCAGGGTATCCACAATATTTTCACGACAGGCGGTCATGATCCGCGCCAGCACACCGTCCCAGTCCGAAAATACTTCGTCATTTTCTGTGAAGTAACTTTCTGACCAATGATGCTGTTGTTGGATAGAGCTTTTACCTAACCCCCCGGCCCCCTTCCCTACAAGGGAAGGGGGAGACCTCCTCGTAGAGGGAGATCGCTGCTCCCGCTTCCCCCCTCGTAGGGGGAGACTGGTCTTGCCCCGAAAAAACGGACACTAAGAAAAGGGTGTATAATGAACTCAGGAGGGCAAGGAAATGGAAAGTGAACGCCGCCAGTATACACCAGAATTCAAGCGGGAGGCCGTGCAACTCAGCGAGCTGGGCGACAAAAGCGCCGCCCAAGTGGCGCGGGATTTGGGGATCACGCCAAAGATCTTGTACCGTTGGCGGGCGAAATTGCGTAGCGCGGGGCAGGGCGCCTTTCGTGGCCAAGGGCCAACCCACCCAGAGGATGACCTCGTCCAACTGCGCCGGGAAGTGGCGCTGCTCCAGCAAGAGCGGGACATCCTAAAAAAAGCCTTAGCCATTTTCTCCCAGAGTGCGCGGGCCGGAGATATGCGTTCATCGTCAGCCAGCAGGAGGAGTTTGCCGTGACCCAGTTGTGCAAACTGCTGGAAGTTTCGCGCAGCGGATACTATGCGTGGCAGCAGCGCCCGGAGAGTGCCCGGCAGCGCGGCGACCAGGCTTTGCTGGGGACCATCCGGGAGATTCACCGGCAGAGCCGGGGGACCTATGGGAGTCCCCGCATTCACGCCGAGTTGCAAGCGCGTGGCTACCGTTGCAGCCGCAAGCGGGTCGCGCGCCTGATGCAGCAAGCGGAACTCGCCGGTTACCCCCGCCGCAAGCGCGTGCGGACCACCCAGGCCGATCCGCAGGCCGCGTATGCTCCTGACTTGCTGCAGCGCGATTTCCAGGCCCAGGCACCGAATCAGAAGTGGGTGGCTGACATTACCTACATCCCCACGGCGGAAGGTTGGCTGTATCTGGCGGTGGTCGTGGATCTCTTCTCGCGGATGGTGGTGGGCTGGGCACTGTTGCCCCAAATGACCGCCGATCTGGTGCTCTTGGCCGTGCAGATGGCCGTGAACCGCCGCCAACCACCCGCGGACACGACGCTCATTCATCACTCGGATCGTGGGGGACAATACACGAGTACCGCGGTGCAGGCCTTGTTGGCACGCCATCAGATTCGGGCCAGTATGGGCAGTACGGGTGATTGTTATGACAATGCAGCAATGGAGAGTTTCTTCTCCACCTTGAAACGTGAATGTGTTGCTCGGCACATCTTCACCTCCCGTGCAGTAGCGCGGACGGTAATCTTTGATTTCATTGAAGTCTTCTACAATCGCGTCCGACGTCATTCGGCCTTGGGCTATCTCAGTCCCTTGGCTTTTGAGCAAGTGTATCATGACACTTACCCTTAACTCAGTGTCCACCAAATCGGGGCAACCTCAGAC
>JAUWHU010000176.1 GCA_030605705.1 Thermoflexia bacterium
AATCATGGGACGCAGTAAAAATCAGCCACGAATTTCACGAATTAACACGAAAAAGAGAAAAAAATTAGTGAAATTCGTGTAATTCGTGGCAGAAAAGAGCAGTACCGGCTTGAGACGCCCCGGATTATTGAGATGATACCCCAAAACTTATGAACGAAACCATCCTGGTAGTTGATGACCAGCACAACATCCGCGCCCTGCTGCGCATGTACCTGGAGCGGGAAGGCTTTCGCGTGGTCGAGGCCGCGGATGGCGAGACAGCACTCCAACGCTTGCGCGACCACTCTCCCCCTGATCTCCTCATCTTAGATTTGATGTTGCCCGGCGTGGATGGTTGGGAGATCTGCCGGCAGGTGCGCGCCGGCTCCCACGGCGACCTCCCCATCCTCATGCTCACCGCCCGCGATGATGACGTGGACAAGATCGTTGGCCTGGAACTGGGCGCCGATGATTACGTTACCAAGCCCTTCAATCCCCGCGAGATCGTCGCCCGCGTCAAAGCTATCCTGCGACGCTCCACCCGCTCTGCCCCGGCGACGACCGCCTTGAGGCTGGGCGATGTGGAGATTGATCCGCAGCGGCGGGAGGTGCGCGTCCAAAACACACCCGTGGAACTCCGGCGCAAGGAATTCGATCTCCTCTACACGCTGGCCCGGCAACCGGAGATCGTGCTCAGCCGCGAGCAGCTCCTGGAGCAGGTCTGGGACTACGATTTCTATGGGCAGACGCGCACCGTGGACGTACACATCGCCACGCTGCGCCGCAAACTCGCCGGCAGCACGGCCACGCGCATCGAGACGCTGACCGGCATCGGCTACCGCATCACGACGAAGGAGTAGCACCATGAACCGCTTGCGTGGACGCCTTAGTCTGGCCTTCCTGGTCGTCATCTTGGTCACGCTGTGCAGCATTAGCGTGGCGCTCCTGCTCATCTTGCGCCAAAATCCACTGGAGGAACGCCAGGCCCTGACGACTTTGACTATTCAGGCGGAGGGTCTGGCCGCCTTACTGCGCCGCTCCCCGCAACTTGCCCCCGGCTCCCCACGCTGGGCCAATGTGCTCGGTGACGTCAGCAAACGGCAAGAGGTGCGCCTGGCCTGGGCCGACCCCCACGGGAAGATCATCTTCGATAGCGAGGGTCGCTGGGAAGACCAAACGTTGGAGGAGTATTTCACCAACCGGCATTCAGGCGCGAAGGAGCGCTGGGTTGACGAAGTGCAGGATGACCAGCAGCGCTGGCTGGTCGTCGGCCTACCCTGGCCCAATCCCCAGTCGCCGATCGGCGACCTCATTGTGGCCCGGCCCGCGCCCACCACCCCCTTCCTCCAACGCTTCCGTACGACGCTGCTCTCGCCTCTGCTGCAATCCGGCCTGCTGGCCTTGCTCTTGAGCGTACTCCTGGCGCTGACCATCAGCCGCTCCATCACCCGCCCTTTGCAAAAGGTGGCGGATGCCGCCCGCGCCCTGGCCGCAGGGAACTTGAACGCCCACGCGCCCATCTCAGGGCCGGAGGAAGTGCAAGACCTGGCCCGCGCCTTCAACGAGATGAGCCGGCAGGTACAGACCAGCCAGCAAGCGCAACGCGATCTGGTTGCCAATGTCGCCCACGACCTGCGCACGCCCCTCACCTCCATCCAGGGCTTCGCCCAGGCGCTGGTAGATGGTACCGCCGCGTCTCCGGAGGCCCGGACACAGTCCGCCCAGGCGATCTACGAAGAATCCCGGCGGATGCGCCAGATGACCGACACGTTGCTGGACCTGGCCCGCTTCGAGGCGAGGCAGGTCAGCCTGCAGCTGGCGCCGGTGGAGCTAAGCACGCTGGCCCAAAAGCGTGGGGAACACTTCCGCTTGCGGGCCGAGGCGGCGCAGATCACGCTCCAGCTGGATACCACGGAAGAAGCCACGGTCGCAGGCGATGCCGGCCGCCTGGAACAGGTGCTCGATAACTTGCTGGAGAACGCGCTGCAGCACACCCTCACCGGCGGTCGCATCGCGGTAGGGGTACGGCAGGCGCCACTCTGGGGCGAGCTCACCGTTGCCGATACGGGCCACGGCATTCCCCAGGAGGAAATCCCCCGCATCTTCGAGCGTTTCTACCGGGGCGATAAGTCTCGCGGGGGTAAGAGCGCCGGACTGGG
>JAUWHU010000040.1 GCA_030605705.1 Thermoflexia bacterium
TGCTTGTCTAACCAGAATTTGAATCCCAGCAGGCGGGCGTTGATCAGGTGATCAATGTCCTCACCGCGCGTGATGCCCGGGTCGAATCCCACACGGGTGAACAGGTCACGGTGAAAGACCGTGTTGCCACCAAAGGCCACCGGCGTCGGAACCAACCGGCCCGGCGCGGCCTGCAATGCCCGCGTGCCCTCGTTCATAATGGCGCTCTTGTCCAGAAAAATGTTGCCCGCGCGCGACCGCTCCGGCTGCATCACGTCGCCGCCGGCGTCGAGATAAAAGCCGGCCAACCCCAGCACTCGCTCGCCCTCGTGCTCACGTCCCACAAAATGGAGCGCGGTCTGCAAATAATCAGGCGCCACGATCTCGTCGTCGTCCAGGGCGACGATGACCTCGGCGCCGAGGGCGTGAGGGAGCAGTAATTGCAGGTTGCGCACACCGGCGTAGCCGCACATCTGGACGTGATCGGCCAGGCCCGGGTGGCGCCGACGGATAAAGGCGGCGTCGGCCTCGGTCGCCTGGGCGATGGGGTAGTGAGCGCGGAAAGGGGCAATGAGGCCGGCCACCCGGCCGGCGACGGCCCGCTCCAGTTCGGGATGTATCGCGGCGGTGAGGATGAGCACGTTGAACTCGGGGTCTCGTAGCACGGTCAGGCTCTCCAGCAGGCGCGGCAGCGTGCTCTCGCCGTCCAGGGGCGTGGGATGGTCGTAGACGGTCTCGACCGGCCCATCTGGCCGCGTACTGCTCCAGGTCCAATAGGTTGGGATTATTATGATGACGTTTGGCATTTTCTTCCTCGCGCAATAACGAATTAGGGTGATACCTTTTGCTTTCGCACTGATTCGGGAACAAGGTCGGAAAGCCTGGCCCAGGCCACCCCTACCACACTGTCACCACCACCGTAGTAGATCAAAATTTCGTCGTCGTCTTCAACTACCTGACCAGCATCTAGCATCTTGGCTACAGCGCCATTGGTAAACACCACGCTAGGTACCCAACCGTAGAGTTCATAATCCTTTTCAGGAACAAATATAGGCTCAGCAGAGCGGTAGAGGATTTGCTTGGGATCATCCAGGGCCAGCAAGGCCACACCCAGCATGTAACTCCTTCGACCTTTCGCTATCCCAACTCCGTGGTATATCAACAACCATCCATACCTGGTCTTCAAAACCTGTGCTCCAGCCCCCACCCGCTCGGAATCCCACATTCCGGGGCGGGCTTTCATGACAACTTCAAAGTCAGCCGGCCAGAGCGTCTCCAGCGTGTCTGAATAACTGATCGCGATGTCGCGCACCTGATCGCGTATCGGCCGGCGCAACATGGCGTATTTGCCGTTGATTTTCTGGGGGAACAGAACGGCGTTTCTATCCAGCGTGCCGGGGAATACGGGGCCGTGCCGGGTCCACTTGGTTTCCACTTCTGCGGCCGGGGTATTGGGCAAAGCAATGAAATCCTGTCTGGTTATGGAGGCCAGGGCGATTTGCAGCACATCGCTATAGGCGCTATAAGTTAAATAGACTCGCTCCCCGATCAACGTCAAACGCGGGTCCTCGCAGCCACCCTTTTCTCGCCGTCTCGTCTGGAGCACGCGTATCTCGGCAAGTTCATAGTCTGTCTGGGGAGCAAAAATCGGATGCGGTAATCTCCCATCTATATGCACGCCGTCTCTGCTCCAGGCCAGGCCCAGACGGGAAACGTGATCACCTCCAAAAGCTCGGTAAATAATGTAAATCATTCCGTCCAACCGTATCACGGCCGGGTTGTAAACCATTTTTGATTCCCACGGGTGATCGGGAATTGGTTCCAGGATGGGGTTCCCCTCGAATCTCGTCAACGGGCCAACTCTCCCAAAGAGTTCGCTTAGGGATTGATCGAGCAAGGCCTGGCGAAACCCGGCGTTTGAATTATTCACGTAAGAGGCGTTGAAATCAGAAAACTTTATCAACTCATCAACCGTCTTGTGTTTGCCGTTGACGAGCACAACCGTCTCTTCCAGGATTGTTCCCATCTCCAGAGCGACCCTTACTTTTCTGATAATTTCCTCATCCATAATGATGATGTCGGTCAACAACTGCCCTTTTTCGGACTCTACTTTATGCTCATTTAGTTGTTCTATGAGAAGGAGTAAACTGCCCGATCTGGCTTCCAGAACTCGCGCCACGCAATCAACTACGACTGCTCCTTGTTCTATCCTGCCTCTCAGAATCTTGGTCTGACCCAGGATCACTGCTCCCCTCTCGACCATGACGTCCTCCCCCAATTCCACCTCCCGGCCAATGAGCGCCCCATCCCTTAATTTTGCTCCCAGGGTCTGTGTTAGGATTGGATTGGTGAGTGCTTCCAGTGCTATGTTGTAGTAGTTCGTTCCCCTGCGCAAAATTTCATTAGCGGACCATCCTGATGTATTCATCTTTCACCTTTTATCCATGGGTGTTTAAATATAAAGGGCACATGCTAGAGCCAACATGTGCCCTTTATTATAGCCGAATAGCCGATAGAAACCAGTGTAGCCTATTTGGATAAAACAGGCTCAATGCGTTCGCAGAAGGCTGCGACGCTGTCTTCAACTGATTTCTGGCCCAGCCACATCTCGCTCAGTTCCTGTCCCCAGGCGTCCCACATCTTGCCCATGTCGGGGATGGTCGGGTAGTAATATACTTCAGCCGGGGTGTAGGAGATCAACACATCTCGATGGGCGGGCGCTTGGGTCGGGTCCAGGAAAGCCTCAGAGTTAGCGTACTCGATCATCGAGGGGGTCGCCGTGCCTCCCTCAGCCATGCGCACCTGTCCCGCTTCGCCGGTGAAGAACTTGACCAGTTCCCAGGCGGCGTCAGGATACTCGCTCTCCTGGGCGATGGACCAGGAGACGGTGTCCACCACCGTGCCCCGCTCGCCGGTGTTGGGGCTGAGGGGCATGGGAGCGATGTCCCAGCCAAAGTCGGTGATGTCACGGAAGCCCAGCACCCGCCAGCCGCCGCAGACGTACATCCCCGCTTTGCCGCTGGAGAACGTGTCCTTGGCCGAGAGTGCGCCCAACTCGATCTTGCTGGGCGCCACCTTGTCCTCGAACATCATGCCGGTGAGGAACTCCAGGGCTTGCACCGAAGCTGGATCATTGAGCATGCAGGCGCTCTTGTCCTCGGTGAGGTAGCCGCCCCCGTTGCCGTAGAGCCAGCCCCCGACACGGTTCATCCCCACGTCGGTGACAAAGCCCCACTGGTCGGTTACGCCGTCGCCAGTGGTGTCGGCCGCTATCTCCTTGGCCGCCTCCCGCACGTCGTCCCAGGTCCAACTGTCATCGGGATAGGCTATTCCAGCCTCGTCGAAGAGGGCCTCGTTGTAGTAGAGCACCTGGACGTTCCAGTCCTTGGATACTCCGTAGAGTTGCCCTTCGTAGGTAAAGGCATCAATCAGGGAGGGGAAGAACATGTCTGTGCTCATCTCCGGGTCACTAGCCATGTAGCCATCCAGGGGCAGCAGCGTCCCTTCCGAGGCGTAGAACGTCATCTCCGGGTAACCCATATACATCAGGTCGGGCGGGGTGCCGGCCGCGAACATGGCTGCCACCTTGTCCCAGTAGTTCTGAGGCACGTGGATCTGCTCCACCTGGACGTCAGGGTAGTCCTCGTTGAACTGAGCGATCCAGCCCTCGACGAGATCCTTCTCCTCCTCGCTCCCCCAGTGGATCACCGTAAGATCGCCCTCTACTGGCTTCGCCTCGGGCGCGGGTGGGGCTCCCGGTAGATCGGGTCCAATCCGTTCGCAGAAGGCTGCGACGCTGTCTTCAACCGACTTTTGGCCCAGCCACATCTCGCTCAGTTCCTGGCCCCAGGCATCCCACATCTTGCCCATGTCGGGGATGGTCGGATAGTAGTGAATCTCATCCACGGTGTAAGAGATCAATACATCCCGGTGCGCGGGCGGTTGGGTCGGGTCGAGGAAGGCCTCGGACTTGGCGTACTCAATCATCGAAGGCGTCGCCGTTCCTCCCTCGGCCATGCGCACCTGTCCGGCCTCGCCGGTGAAGAACTTGACCAGTTCCCAGGCGGCATCGGGATACTCGGTGTCCTGGGCGATGGACCAGGAGACGGTGTCCACTACCGTGCCCCGCTCGCCGGTGTTGGGGCTGAGGGGCATGGGAGCGATGTCCCAGCCAAAGTCGGTGATGTCGCGGAAGCCCAGCACGCGCCAGCCGCCGCAGACGTACATGCCCGCCTTGCCATTGGCGAAGGTATCCTTGGCGGAGAGGTCGCCCAACTCGATCTTGCTGGGGGCCACTTTTTCATCGAACATCATGTCGGTGAGGAACTCCAGGGCCTGCACCGAAGCCGGGTCGTTAAGCATACAGGCGCTCTTGTCCTCGGTGAGGTAGCCGCCCCCGTTGCCGTAGAGCCAGCCCCCGACACGGTTCATCCCCACGTCGGTGACAAAGCCCCACTGGTCGGTCACGCCGTCGCCAGTGGTGTCGGCCGCTATCTCCTGGGCCGCTTCCCGCACGTCATCCCAGGTCCAACTCTCATCGGGATAGGCTAGGCCCGCCGCGTCGAAGAGCGCCTCGTTGTAGTAGAGCACCTGGACATTCCAGTCCTTGGATACCCCGTAGAGTTGCCCTTCGTAGGTAAAGGCATCGATCAGGGAGGGGAAGAACATGTCCGTGCTCATCTCCGGGTCACTAGCCATATAGTCATCTAAGGGCAGCAGCGTCCCTTCCGAGGCATAGAACGTCATCTCCGGGTAGCCCATATACATCAGGTCGGGTGGGGTGCCGGCCGCGAACATGGCCGCCACCTTGTCCCAGTAGTTCTGGGGAACATGGATCTGCTCCACCTGGACATCGGGGTAGTCCTCGTTGAACTGAGCGATCCAGCCAGCAACCAGGTCCTTCTCTTCCTCGCTGCCCCAGTGGATGACCGTAAGTTCCGCCTTCATTTCTTCCGACGGCACAGACGTAGCGGGCGACTCGGTTGGCGTGGGCGTCTCTTTAGGAGCGCACGCTGCTACCAATGTGAGTACAACAAAGGTCGTAAGTAGTATCGTTACTATCTTTTTCATCTGACTTCTCCTATTTTGGGTAATTGATACAGTAATTGAATACGACTGACCATTTGTTTTTTTTGTCTATCTTTGCATCACCTCCGTTCCCAACACTACAACGGATTGAGGAACAAACTAATTTTTCCCATCTAACCATCCATTCGGTCCATTCTAAATTCGGTGCAGAGTACCGCATCCTGTGCGGTGTTGTGTTTACTCCTTCACCCCAGTCAGAGCGATGCCCTGCACGAAATATTTCTGAGCAACGATGAAAATAATGACGATGGGAATCAAGGCCAGCGTCGAGGCGGCCATCAGCAGAGGCCAGTTGGTCTCATAGAGGCCATGGAAACTGGCCAACCCCACGCTGAGGGGCTTCATGTTATCAGAGTTGATGACGATGAGGGGCCACAAAAAATCGTTCCAGGCTCCCATGAAGGAGAAAAGACCCAAAGTGGCCAGGCCAGGCCCGGCCAGGGGTAAAATGATGTTCCAGTAAATCCGAAAATACGAAGCCCCATCGAGGACGGCCGCTTCCTCCAGGCTGTCTGGCAGGGTCATAAAAAACTGCCGTAGGAGAAAAACCCCGTAGGCATTGAACACACCGGGCAGGATCACGGCCGCGAAGGTATCAATCAGGTGCAATTCCTTCATCAAGATGAATTTGGGAACAAGGGTGACCGCGCCTGGTACCATCATGGTGGCCAGGTAAAGGGTAAAGATGGCCTCACGGCCGGGGAAGCGCAGGCGGGCAAAGGTATAGCCGGCCAAGGAGGCCACAAAGAGGTAGAGAACCGTCTGGGTGACAGCGATGAAGACACTGTTGAGGAACCAATGGCTATAAGGGACCACTTTGAATATCTCTATGTAATTATGCCATTGAGGAACTGCCGGGATGAGCGTGGGTGGGATGTGAAATACCTCGAGATTTTTCTTGAGGGAACTGGACAGCATCCACACAAAGGGCGCTATCATGGTGACGGCCCCGCCCAGCAGAATGATATGGAGAATGGTGCGGCCCATAGCTTGCGATATCCGTTGATAAGAATCTCTCGTTCCGACTGTCATATTATCCTCCATTGACGCCAATCGAGTCAACTAATTATGAGTAGTGTACCCACCGCTTCTGCAATTGGGTCTGGACCATAGTGAATACAAAGACGACGATAAAGAAAGCGATAGCCAAAACACTAGAGTAGCCGACGTCAAAGTATTTGAAGGCGTTGGTGTAGAGATAGTAAATGAGAGTAGTCGTCGCCTGACCAGGCCCCCCCTCGGTCATGATGTAGATCTGGGCAAACACGCCAAAGGAACCGATAAAGGTCATCACCACCACGAAATA
>JAUWHU010000445.1 GCA_030605705.1 Thermoflexia bacterium
CATCCCCAGCTCGATCAGTTTCGCTTTGGGGATCAAGCCCTCCTTCGTCCAACCTTTGGCCTCGTAGTAAATGTCCTTCAGGTACTTCAGTTCTTCTTCCGTCACCACGTGGCCGGCGGATGGTCCCTTCGTCATGGGATCGTGCTGCCAACGGTAGGGAAGGTAATCATCCGCGCGCGTCCACCCCTCGCGGATGTTGAAGGCTTTTTTGATAGTGTGCGCCCGCACGCCGATCAAATCCACGTCGTCGTAATCGAAATCCCAGCCGGTGGTGGCGTTGATCAATTTGGCGATAGCCGGCCACGCGCCCGCCCGGTCAGCCTTGCCGGTGAAACAGCGGCGGATGAATTTGCACAGCGGCAACGTATCGTAGACGGCGGCGTACTCCTCAGTTCGCGCAGCCACCCGCCCCCGCGTCTCATCCACGGTGAAGCGGTTCGTCACTCCCTTGATGTCCGGATCGTAGGCTGCGGTGCGATTATGACAAGCGCCGCGTGTCCCCACTGCCAGTCCCAGCGCAAAAGTCTTAAGCCCGCGCGCGTCGTATCCAGGACATTCCAAGCCTTTGATATTCATCGCCCATTGATAGGTCTCCGTGCCGCGTTCCTCATCGGTAATCTGGCTGGCGCGCCGGGTGCCCTTGGAGAGCAAATCGCCGATGCCCTCGCGGCTAATGAGCATCTCCGCTATCGTGACCGCTGCGTCAGCGTTGCCAAAGTTCGGCTCAAAGCCCTCCGGGTACTTCTCACATTTGAAATCTTCCTTGGTGAAGATACCGCGCTCGAAGGTCTCCATAGCCCAGGAAACAGTCACGCCGCCGCTCATTGCGTCCACGCCACACTCGTCCCAAAGATCAATCATCTTGATAACCGCCCGCAGGTCGTTCAAACCACAGTTGGACCCGTTGGCGTACAAACATTCGTAGTCAATGCCGGTCATCGCGCCCTTGTAAGGACCATCCGGTGCGCGCGACATCTGCTCGCAGGCAATCGGGCACTGCGCGCACGCGATAGTCTTGACCTGGTAATGCTCGTGCAGATATTCACCACTCACCAGCTCGGCGTCTTCAAAGGTACCCTCCTGGTAGTTGCGCGTGGGAAGCAGTCCCAGTTTGTCCAAGTTAAGCACGTTGGCGACGGTGCCTAAGATACGGTACTTCTCCGTGTGTGGGCCTTGAGAAGCCTGGGTGATATCATACGAGAGCTTCATCAAAGTCTCGGGATCGGCCACGGTGACGCCATAAGTGCCACGCACCGAGAGAGCCTTGAGCTTCTTGAAGCCCCACACCGCGCCGTGTCCGGTACGCCCGGCCTGCCGCCCGTCGTTGGTCACGTTGGCGATGATCACACCGTTCTCGCCCGCCGGGCCGATAGTGGCAGAGCGCACCTGGTCATCGCCGAGCTCCTCGCGGATCGCCTCCTCGGTCTCAAAAGTGTTTAATCCCAACAGCGAAGTAGCGTCGCGGAACTGCACCCGCTTATCGTCAATGAAGACGTTGACCCATTCCTCACTGGCTCCGTGCAGCACCACACCATCCCAGCCGGCACGCTTGAGCGCGATGGTGAACCAGCTGCCGGAGAGGCTGTCACCGATAAAGCCCGTCAGCGGGGACTTGGAGGCCAGGCCGTACTTCCCTCCCACCGGCACCGGCGTCCCGGCAAAGATGCCGTTGGCGATGCAGATAGGGTTGCCCGGCGATAGGGGATCGCACCCCACCTCGATGTTCTCCCAGCAAAGCCGTGTCGCCATGGAGACGCCGCCGATGTAGAGTTTGTACCACTCCTCCGGCTTCTCCTCAACCCACGTCTTACGCCCGGTCAGATCAATGTGCAGAATTTTACCATGATAACCGTACATAATCGTCCTCCTCGGCTAAATATATCAAACGCACCATCGCCCTCGCGTGACCTCACGGTCACAAGTACCTTATCAATCAAATCCTGGCACAAAAAGCAAGGATTTGGGCTTCAAGAAAATGAACCACAGATTTCACCGATTGCACAGATTGGGTAAAAGATGAGAGAGAATCAGTGAAAATCTGTGCAATCCGTGGTTAGATTTTTGGTTCTGGCTTGTCCAGGTTAGGGATATTTCACTCATTTCGCTAACTAACCGCCGGCCAAAATTGACATCACGATCAAGCGGTCGCCATCGTGGGGCGACTCATCCAGCTGTTCCGGCTGCACCATCAATTTGCCGTTCAAGCTCAACAGATGAGAGGCATACAGCGAATCACCGTCGGGGTGGATGACCCGGCCGACCAGAGCGGGATAGCGTGTACCCAACAACCTCACGATCTCCCGAAAGGTCGTTCCCCCCGGGAGAGTAAGCGCGATTTGTCTCTCTCCCGTCACAATTCTAGCGATACCGCCCAATTCCACTAAGATATTCATCCGCACCTTCTGCACACCAAAAGACCTCCGAGGTTTACGCAACAGTTCCCCTTTTGAGAGGTTCTGGTGATACACAGCTCGCTTTCCGGGCCAAATTACCGTCAAAACCTCGGAGGTCTGAACGCTCACCTGTATTTTACACCCAGCCCAATTCAGCACAAACTAAGAGCACTACCACCGGCGGACGCGCCAGCTATGAATCCCAGAAAAAACCCCGATTTCACCACAGAGCATAGGTTAAAAACTTTGCGCCCTTGGCGTTCTTTGCGGTTAGAAAACTTTTTTTCAGGAGAATCAGCTATACCCTCAATATTTTCGCCGATTATCCTTTACCTGTCAAGGAACAATTTCCCGCCCTCACGGCAAACTGTAACCTCCTCTTTAACAGCTAACGGCGGACGATCCTGCAAACTGATCGTCCGCCGTCAGGAAAAACATAGTTATGATCAGATACCGGCTACGCTGCGGCTTTTTATCCACCTTTCTTCATAAATGTGGTCAAAAAGTACAATACCGCCAAGACCACGACTGCGATGATGAATAACGCGATGCCGCCAATATCCTTCAAGCCAATCGTTAACAGGATGACAACCAAGGTCCAGCCTATGCATACGGCAATTCGGGGGCATCCTTCAGGTCAGCTATGCTTCTGCTTCACCTTTCAGATGCGCAACCCCTTGAACTTGGCTGCCTGTTCCGTAATGGCCACTTCGGTCGGCAACCGCTCAATGCTCGAAGCGCCAAAGAAGCCCGCTATGCCCTTGGTGTGCTCAAAGATGTACTGCGCGTCCTCCGGCTCGGCGATGGGACCGCCGTGGCAGATCACCAGGATATCTTCCCGCACTGCTTTGGCGGCGTCGTGAATAGCCTGCACTTTCTTAGCCGCTTTCTCCAGGGTCAAGGCAGTGTACGCTCCGATGGAGCCTTTGGTAGTCAACCCCATGTGCGCCACTAACACGTCGGCCCCGGCCTCGGCCATCTTGACCGCGTCCTCTTCGCTGAAAACGTAGGGGCAGGTGAGCATGTCGTTCTCGTGAGCGATGCGTATACTTTCTATTTCCAGATCGTAGCCCATGCCGGTCTCTTCCAGGTTTTGGCGGAAAACGCCGTCAATCAACCCCACGGTGGGGAAATTCTGCACCCCGGAGAACCCTATCTCTTTGAGTTGTTTGATAAAAACAGGCATCAGGCGGAAGGGATCGGTACCACAGATGCCAGCCAGCACGGGGGTGTCCTTGACCACCGGCAATACCTCGGAGGCCATCTCGACCACGATGCCGTTGGCATCGCCGTAGGGCATCAACCCGGCCAGCGAGCCCCGTCCGGCCATACGATAGCGGCCTGAATTGTAGATGATGATCAGGTCCACGCCGCCCTTTTCCGCAAACTTGGCCGAGATGCCCGTCCCGGCGCCGGCGCCGATGATTGGGCGTCCCTCGGCAACAGTCTTGCGCAGTTTGCTCAATGCTTCTTCACGGGTGAAAGCCATGTTTGTACCTCCTCACTTGTTCAGCATATCTAGTAATAGTTTAGCGCACTCGTCCGAGAACTCAGGATCGTTGATGTTGTTGTCCATCTCGATCACCGGGATGTCCGGCTTGAGGTTCTTTTTGATCGCGTCGTAGCACGCTTGATCAGCCTCCGGGTCCCAAAAGTTGCCCCCCTCGCTATCGAGCATGGAGACGCCTTTGAGCGGTAGCACAATGGCCACCGGTGCTGTGGCTGCGTTCGCAGCCGCGGCAATCATTTCCCCCATCCGGGTGTTTTCCTCGACGTCAGTTCGCAGCAGAGTGACCTGGGGATTCCACTGGTAGAGATTGCGCTCTTTGTACTTCTCAGGCACGGTGTCAATTCCCCAGAAATTGGCCATATCCACGCAGCCGGGGACGATGACCGCTGGGATGCCGGCCCGTGACGCCGCCAGACAACGATCCGGCCCCGCGCTGAACACACCGCCGCAGACTTCGTCGGCCAGCTCTGTGGTAGTGATGTCCAGCGAACCAACGATATACCCGTCGGTGATCAGGCTCTCCATCGTCTTGCCACCGGTACCGGTGGCGTGAAAGACCAACACCTCGTAGCCCTTATCCTCCAACATGCCGCGTGCCCGGTCTACGCACTTGGTGGTATTACCGAACATTGAGGCGGTGATTAGCGGTTTCTCCTCGCCGGTCGCCGGTGCTTCTATTTTTACCATCCCCGCGATGGCCCCCGCCGCGTTGCCATAGATGGCGCGGCTAATGCGGTTGATACCGGCTACATCCACGATGGAGGGGATGAAAGTGATGTCCTTCGTCCCGGTGTACGCGCTGACGTCGCCGCCGCCCAAGGTGGAAACCATCACCTTGGGTACTCCCACTGGAAGGACGCGCATCCCGGCTGTGGTGATGGATGTGTTCCCGCTTCCTCCCATGCCGAGGATCCCATTCAGATTGCCCTCGTCGTACAGCCTGCGGACGATAGCCGCAACGCCGGTCGCCATCGTCTGCATCGCCTCGTCTTTGTGCTCGCCTTGGCGCAAGAGCGCCAGGTCTCCCCCACCG
>JAUWHU010000284.1 GCA_030605705.1 Thermoflexia bacterium
TGGACCAGCAGCGACTTCGATACCCAGACCAAAGTGATCCGGGGCGGGGCCTGGAACTTCTCCCTCGACTCGGCCCGCACCTCGGTGCGCGAGTGCAGCCGGCCGGACAACCGCTCGCACGGCATTGGCTTCCGCGTGGCATTCGAGCTACCGGCGGACGAAGATTAACTTCAGCGGCGATGCGGACCTGCGGGAATGTAAGCAGACGAGAGGGCGAAAAAACAGGAAATCTTTGCGTCTTTAGAACTAATCTGGTATTATAAGACCAGGTTCTAAGCCGAACTGCGCAAGGTGATTGAGAAATCAGATCGCTCTGCCAGCTAGCAGAACTGACTTGTTGGTGAAAATATGTGAGGATAAGGAGAGAAACCGATGGAAACCCCAATTGACTGGACACAATGGACACCGCCTTACGATCCGCGTCAGATAGATAGCGCAATAGTGACAGAAGACGAACACCAGCGCTTAATTGAAACCGCCGACTGCGGTCAGCGCTGCCCCGGCTGCGGTATCTGCTGCGCTGGCTACCGCGACGTGATTACCGACGAGTACACCGGTGAGGAAGAGTTTGTGGGTAATCTCAAACTGGTACGGGGCGGGCTGGTCCACTTAGAGGGCGGCCTGCTGTACCGCGTCTCCACCTGTGACGAGTCGTGCCCTGGCTATGGAAACTGTTGCCCGCCTTTCGAGCAACGCCAGCGCCCAGAGACGGTCGCCGACGCGCGTCGCATCTTGCTGGAGAAGGACAACAGCTCCCGCTGGGAGATGCAGGAAGCGCTGCTGATTCTGGCCCACGAGGGAACAACTGAAGCGGTTGACGTTCTGGAGGCCTTCATGCCGCGCGCCCACACACGATTGGCCGGATTTGCCGAGTGTGCGCTGGACGAAGGGCGCTATTTTGCCACCATTCCCCATAACGCAGAGGAGGCGCGAGCGATGATGAAACGAGAGGTGCTGGCAGCCTGGGAAGATCGCGCCATCAACGCTCAGAGCAGAACCGAAGAAACGTTCGAGCCTGAACTGGAGAGCTTGCACTACGAACTAGAGATCACCCAGCGACTGCTGAGCAAAGCCCAGGACGAGGCAGCGCGGGAAACCTGGCAAATCCAGGTAGACACGCTGCAAACGATGATCGGGATGACCGAGGGCGGTCTGGCCGAGCAACAGGAAGAGCTAGCTCTGTGCGAAGCGATGATTGCCGAGATTGAGGCCGACCTGACCGAGGATCAGCCGGCGTGAGCACTCGGCTTACGGCCAGATTAGTGAGCATCGCTCCCCTCGAATTGCACGCGCGGGAATCTTGTGCTATCATATAGGCAGATAAATCGAGAGGAGATTTCTGCAATATGAAGCCAAATCTTGCCCCGATTTCCATAATCCGCCGGCTGCGCCGGCACGATCTGTTCTATTTCACGCCCCGGATGCTGGGCGATCTCTTGACGTTGGACCGCGAACGGGTGTATCGCCTCGTCGCGCGCCTCAAGAGAGAGAAACTCATCGCCGAGGTCGAGAAGGGCAAGTATCTCCTGCTGGGTCTTGAACCGGAGAGGGTGCTTTCCAATCCCCTTTTCATTGCCAGCCACCTGGTCACACCGGCTTACGTCTCTTATTGGTCGGCTTTGCACTTCTACGGTTTCACCGAGCAGGTACCGCTCACCGTGTTCGTGGCCACAACCAAGAAGAAGCGCCCGGTAGCGTTCCACGGCTTCCGTTTCCGCTTTGTCACCGTCCAGCCGCGTAAGTTCTTCGGCTACCGGCGTGAAACCGTGGGCGAGTTACCCGTCCTCATCGCCGATGAGGCCAAGACTATCGTGGACAGCCTGGATCAACCGCGCTACGCCGGAGGAATCACCGAGGTCGCCAAGTCGTTGCAGGCGGCTTTGGAGGTAGTGGACGTGTCCATCCTGGTCGAATATGCCAACCGCATGGCAGACAAGAGCCTGGGGGCGCGGCTGGGCTATTTGCTGGAGAGGCTGGGACATCCGGCTGAGGGGCTGATGCACTCCGGCAGCCCGGTCAAACTGGACCCGGCCCGGCCTCGCAGCGGTCTTTACGAACGTCGTTGGCGGGTGGTCGTCAATGTGCCGGAGGTGGAGTTGCAGTCACCGGGGGTAGGTTAATGTTGACGCGAACACAAATCCAGCGGCTGGCGCAACGCCATCGCATTGGCATGCAGGTTCAGGAACGAGATTATTTACAGCACCTGTTGCTCTCGCTGCTCTACGCCCGCTCGCAGGCACTGATCTTCAAGGGGGGCACCGCCTTGCGGCTGGTGTTCCGAGGCCCCCGCTACTCTGAAGATTTGGACTTCAACGGGGCGGATGATATATCCACTTTGCGCCAGTTGTGGGAAAATGTCGTCGCCGATCTGGGTGACTATGGCATCGTGGCGGAGATGCGAAACGCCTGGGCATCCGATGTGGGGTACAGTTTCGACGTCAGCTACCAGGGGCCACTGTACGATGGCCGTGACCGCAGCAAAAGCAAAGTGCGGGTGGACATCAACCGGCGACCGGAGGAAGTAGAGACGCGGCGCGAATTGGTGGCCTCAGAGTACGACGATGTGCGTCCCTTCGTGGTGACCGTGCTGGCACCGGAGCAGTTGTTGGCGGAGAAGATACGCGCCCTGCTGGTACGGGGCAAACCCCGCGATTTGTATGACATCTGGCTGCTCTTGGGGCAAGGTGTACGGGCTGACCGGGAGCTCATCGAGTGCAAGTTAGCATCATACAAGATGACCTTCAACGTTGAGGCATTGGACATAGCCCTGGTCCGCGTCCGCGCCGGTTGGGAGCGCGACCTGCGGCCGTTGTTGCCACAATTCGTGGCTTACGAGGACGTGGTACGGGGAGTGGAATCGTTGAGGCATTGAGGTATCATCTCAATAAATAGCGACGCATAGCGCATCTTTTCAGTATTTAGGGAAAAAGGCTCGTAGTAGGCACTTCAGTGCCGTGAATCACGGCGATACCCACGGCCAGTGGGCCTTAGGGCCACGGAATCGCCTACTACAAACTGTCCGACTAAAGACTATCTGACGAACACGGAGGCCAACATTTGTTCACCATCGGGGCTTTTGCCATCATCTTCGACGAGCGGGGCCGTGTCCTCCTGGGGCACAGGCGCGACTTTGACATGTGGAATCTCCCCGGCGGGGGCGTCGAGAGCGGTGAGCTGCCCACCGAAGCCGCCATTCGTGAGACCAGGGAGGAAACCGACCTGGAAGTCGCCATCGAACGGCTGGTCGGCGTTTACGGGAAGGTGGATAACCCCGATGACCTCGTCTTCGCTTTTGTCTGTCGAGTGACCGGCGGGCAGCTCTCCATCACGGACGAAGCCGATGCGTGCCGGTACTTTACAGTAGCGGACATCCCCCCGAATACCAGCCCCAAACACGTCGAGAGGATTCACGATGCGCTGCGTCTAAACACCTCCGGCCCCGGAGCGCAACCGCTCTTCCGCCGCCAGGACGCGCCCTCGACACGGGAATGGCTACAAAAGCTGCAAGAACCCTAATTTTGCACTGTGGTAAAAATGACACAGCTGCTCCCCAAAGCTCTAAGCCCCCGTCCCCGGGGACGGGCTGACGAGGAAACTTGCTCAGGGGACGCCCCCGAGACGGGGCTGGGAGCAATATAAGCGCGACTCTGCCCCAATGCCTAATCTTATTGGCGTCCGGTAGTGGACGTTTGGGAAATTTGCGTGTATAATAAAGCCGTAAAACCAATACAATGACTCCCCTGAAAAAAGGGCGTCTCACCACGGAGCGTAGTATGGGCAGGCAGTGCCCATAAACGGAGAAGATACAGAAAATTTGATGTTTGGTTCAAGAAAATTCCACTTCACACGTCAAAACATTAATTTTCTCAAGGTCAAGTTTAAAATCTCTGTGCTCTCTGCGCCTCTGCGTTGAAATCTTTGGTTTTTTCAGTAAACTCATACGCTGAACGTGTCGCCATAATCTTGTCCGCGAGTCGAACGAGAGGAGAGCTATAAAGTGGAAAGCCGAGTTTTGTTCATTGAGGACAATTCAATCAATCGCCACCGCTTGCGCGAGTGTTTTAAGGGCCACGGGATGCAGGTGGAGGAGGCGGAAGACGGGCGTACCGGCCTGGCATTGGCCACCCGCCTCTTACCTCAAGCCATCGTGATCAGCACCACGCTGCCCGACATGGCGTGGACCGAAGTGGCGCAGCGACTGCGCGCGGTGACGCGCACCCGGCACATCTATCTCATGCTCCTGGCGGATAGAGATATCCACAAGGAAAGGCTGAGTGGGTTGGAGTGGGCCGATGATTTTGTGGCCTCGCCCTTTGACCCAGAGGAAGTATCGCTGCGGATACGGAACGCGCTGCGCCGGGCCAATTCTGCTAACTTCACCGACCCCACCACGGGCCTGCCCGCCAGTCACCTCATTCAGGAGCAACTGCGGCATTTGTTGCAGTCGCCAGAGGGTGAGTGGGCCTTGCTGCGCCTGCACGTAGCGAGATTGGAGCCTTTCCGTGAAAAATATGGTTTTCAGGCGGCGGACGACTTCCTGCGCGGCGTGGCGCGCATCTTAGCCGAGGCGTTAGCCAATGACACAGTGGAGGACGATTTCCTGGGCTACAGCGGCCACGATGACTTTATCGTCGTCACCCACCGCGACCGCGCTCCCGGTTTGGAGGCCGAAGTCCTGGAAGCCTTCAAGAAAATGTTATCCGCACATTATGACTCCCCGGAGTTCGAGCAGGGATTTATCGTGCTGGATGGGAATCAGGTTCCGCTGGCGACCCTGCGCAGCCATTGCACCACCTCGGCGGAAGGCCCCTTCTACGATATTCGCTCCTTGAGTGAGGCATTGGTGGCCTAACCGGTTCAGCTCTTTAGAATTTCATATGGTTGAGCCAAAATCAACCGCGAATGACGCGAATTAACGCGAAAAAATCAAAAATCAGTGCAATCTGTGCGTAGTGTGGGCAGGCAGTGCCCACTAATCTGTGGCGAAAAATTAACGTCTCGGTGAACCCACCATGCAAAGTCCCAGAGACCCCCCGGTTCTAGCTCCATGACCCCCCTCGTGGCTTTTACCGTGGCCTGGGCTTTAGGCATTTTGCTGGCCCAGGCCGCTTTGTTTTCCCCGATCTGGCTCCTGTTGGCACTCCCGGCGGCATTGGTGCTGCATTTCGGGTGGCAAGACGACACGCGCGCGCGTCTGGCAGTCTGGGCCTCGGTCGGGTTGTTGTTAGGGGCGGGACGTTTCCTGCTGGTGCGTTCTGCCATTGATGAACAACACGTCGCGCGCTACAACGGCGCCGACACCATCACCGTGACCGGCGTCGTCGTGGGCGAGCCTGATCGCCGCGCCCTGTACACAAACTTGCGCGTGGCGGCCGAGGAGGTGAGCTTCGCCGGCGGGGAAACCTTTCCGGTTCACGGTCAGGTGCTGGTCAAAGCCCCCGTCTACACCCCCGCGTTCTACGGGGATCGTATCCGCGTCACTGGCGCGCTGGAAACTCCCCCGGCCTTCGAGGGCTTTTCCTACCGCGAGTACCTGGCGCGCCAGCACATCTACTCCTTGCTGCGGCGGGCAGACGTGACGGTGCTCGAAGCGCACCAGGCCAACCGGCTACTCGAATCGCTCTTCCGCTTCAAAACCCATGCACTGCACACTCTCCTCGCCGTGTTGCCGGAACCCCAGGCCGCGCTCCTGGCCGGCATTCTGCTGGGGGTCGAAAGCGGCATCCCCCAGGATTTGAACGAGGCTTTCTCCGCCACCGGCACCAGCCACATCGTCGCCATCTCCGGTTTCAATCTCACGCTGATCGCCGGTGTTCTGGCGGCCTTTGCCCGCCGCGCCTTGGGCAAGAAAGGGGAATTGCCTGTCGCGCTGGCGGGCGTCTGGCTTTACACGCTGCTGGTGGGGGCGTCGGCGGCCGTCGTGCGCGCCGCCGTGATGGGCAGTCTGGCGATTTTAGCCCGCCGCCAGGACCGCCCGCTGCACGGCCCCACCTCCCTGGCGGTAGCGGCGCTGGCGATGTCGGCCCACAACCCCCTGGTGCTCTGGGATGTGGGATTCCAGCTCAGTCTGGCAGCCACCGCCGGCCTGATCTTCTTCACCGACCCCCTCACCGCCCTCTTCCTGCGGGGATTGGGCCACTTCACCAACCCGGAGCAAGCGGAGCGCGTCGTCGGTTGGCTGAGCGACGCCCTCATCGTGACGCTGGCCGCACAGATCACGACCCAGCCCATCATCTTAGCGAAATTCCAGCGACTCTCACTGGTCACACTGCTGACCAATTTCCTGATCCTCCCGGCCCAACCGTTCGTCATGTTGTGCGGCGGCGTGACGTTGTTAGCCGCGTTGCTGTTCTCGCCCCTGGGGCAAATTGTGGGGTGGTCGGCCTGGGTCTTCTTGACCTACACCATCGAGGTGGTGCGCTGGACGGCTGAGATTCCCTTCGCTTCCGTGCCCATCGGCCGGATCGCGCTGCCGCTGGTCTGGGGATA
>JAUWHU010000567.1 GCA_030605705.1 Thermoflexia bacterium
GCGCGCCCGGCGGGCGTTGGAGGAACTGGAGGAGTGGAGAGAGAAGATAGAGAGGGGAGATAGAGAGGGGAGAGGAGAGAATAGAGAATGGAGAATGGAGAATGGAGAATAGAGAATGGAGAATGGAGAATGGAGAATGGAGAGGGGAGATAGAGAGTAGAGATAGAGAGTAGAGATAGAGAGCGGAGATTTGTCTTTTTGTTTTTCGGGAGTACACTCAAAAGCGCCGCCAGTTTATTTTTGGAGTAGTTGCTCACAATCAAAAGATTGCTAACCAGGAGGGCTATCATGCAAGACCTGCATCCCATTGCTGTGGTGACGGATTCCGCTGCCGGAATTCCCAAAATGCTGTTGGAGAAATACCGCATCACGGTGGCTCCACTGGCAATACTCATGGACAACGAATCGTTTCTGGACGGAATAAATATTGATCCCCCAACTTTCTTTCGACGGCTCCGCGCACAGCGGGAACCTCAAGTAAAGACCAGTATCCCATCCCCGGCAGTTTTCCAGAAGATTTACCGGCAGCTGGCGGAATGGGCACAGGGCATCGTCTCCATCCACATAGCGGGAGAGCAGAGCGGCACTTGCGGCTCGGCGCGCCTGGCGGCAGAAGACAGCCCCGTGCCGGTAGTGGTGGTGGATTCGGAAACGACAGCGATGGCGCAGGGGTTTGTGGCCTTAGAAGCAGCTCGCGCGGCTTTGCAGGGGGCGACTTTGCACGAGGTCGTGGAGCGGGCGCGGGCGGTGGCGCCCAACGTGGAAGTGACGGCCTTGCTGGAGACGATCAATTACGCTGTCCAGGGGGGGCGTTTGGCCAGCGCGGCGCGCTTGCTCGGCAACTTGCTGCGCATCCAACCCCTCGTCCGGGTAGCAGAGAACAAAGTGAGCCTGATAGGGCAAACTCGGCGGCGACGCAAGGGACTCCGGCAGCTGTTGGAAGGCATCCAGGCGCGGGTCGGCGAGTCGCCGGTTCACCTCGCGGTCCATCATGCCGGCGATGAGGCGGAGAGTCGGGCGTTATTGGAGCAGTTGCAGGCCGGCCTCAATTGTGTGGAAGCCTATCTCACGTGGGTGCCGGCAGCCCTGGGCGTTCACGCCGGGCCGGGCGCGGTGGCCGTGGCCTGCTACGTGGAAGGGCAAGGGTTGAGGAAAGGGCCAGGATGGGGGCCAAATATCAGATCGTAGAAATGCCGGCCACATCTGCTCCGAAAAATAAATTGGTGACTGGTGACTGGTGACTGGTGATTAGAGATTAGAGGCGTCTCAGCGTCATAGCGTTCCAGCGCTTTAGCAGTAGATTCTCGTCGCTCCCAGCCCCGTCTCGGGGGCGTTCCCTGGGCAAGTTTCCTCGTCAACCCGCCCCCGGGGACGGGGGCTTAGAGCTTTTGGGAACAGATGTGTCACTTTTACCACAGTGCGAAAAAACTCGCTATTGACATCTCCCCCATAAAATGCTAACATAAAAGCAAAGCCTGAATCCGCCGACTTGTGGCGAATGGAGGTGTGCAGATGAGTATCGTGATCACAGTATCCAGACAATTGGGCAGTCAGGGCAGCTACATCGCTATCGCTGTGGCGCAGGAATTGCAATTGCGCTATCTCGACCGGGAGGTTCTCCAGCGTACCGCTGAGCTGGCCGGGTATCCAGATGCCGAGATGGTCGCCAGACTGGAGGAAAAGGAGCGCGTACCGGGGTTGTTAGGGAATATTCTGGCGGCGTTGGAAACTATGCCGCCGGTCCCTGCTATCCCCAGCGCGACGTTGCGAGAAGGCTACGCTTACGATAACCTGGTGGCAATGTTGATGCGCCGCGAATCGTTGACGCGAGAGGAAGCCTGGGAGCGTCTGGCAGCAGAACAGCGCCGCGCCGAGTTGGCCGCTGATTACCCCGAGCTCGTCCGGCGCGTGATCTTAGAGTCCGCCCAGGCCGGGGATGCCATCATCGTTGGACGTGGGGGCCAGGTGCTGCTGCGGGAGATGCCCGGCGTGCTCCACATCCAGGTGATCGCGTCAGAAGCGGTGCGGGCACACCGTCTGATGCACCGGATGGGGATTGACGAAAAGGAAGCGGAGCAACAGATCCGCCAGAGCGACAAGGAGCGAGCGCGGTATCTGAAACACTTCCACGGCGTGAATTGGCGCGATCCCTGCCTCTACGACCTGGTGCTCAACACGGATAAAATCCCGGTAGACCTGGCGGTCAGGATGATTTGTGGTGCGGCGCGAGGCCTCGGCAACCTGGCGAGATTGCCGTAACGAAATCAGCAAATGGCAAATGGCAAATCCGCCAGCCGTTAAGTCTTGTGAGCTGTGGTCGGCATTGCTTTAAGGGCAATTAGCCCGAGCTACCCCGAGTTATTGTTCCCCAAATCACGGTGATGAATCGCCTACTACAAGCCGGGTTATTCTCGAGGTAGCCACAAACGGGCACGGTTGGGTAGTCGCTGAGCCGCTCTGACGCTGAGACGCTGGGGCGCTCAACGTTGGGGTGTACCCAATCACTAACTTATTTTCGAGGCAGATACGTTTACAGCAACCCCACCTGACTGTAATCGCCTAACGTCAGCTTGAG
>JAUWHU010000592.1 GCA_030605705.1 Thermoflexia bacterium
TTTGTCATTTCTCCATTTATCATTTCTTCATTTGTCATTTTTAATTCTCTTCACTTGCCCTTCTGCCATTCCGTGGATATAATCGGAGGCAACATTGGGAGGTGTGATGAATCCATTACTGTACCGGCATTTATACAGCAGCGCGCGCAGGAACCGCTTTTTCTGGTTGCTGAGCCTCTACCTGTTGGGGATAGGAATTCTGACCCTCATCTTCACCGGGCTGCTCCTTTCCGGATCGCTCTTCCTATCTGAAAACCGCATCTCCATGTTAGATATCTTTACCCAGGGGCGTGTCCTTTACTGGCTCTCCTGTATTCTACTGCTCCAGACCGCCAGTGCATTGGCCCCCATCAGCGCGCTGGGCATGTTAGCAGGAGAGCGCGAGCATCGCACATTGGATCTCCTGCGCACAACGACTCTGCGCCCTCGCACCATCGTGCTGGGAAAGCTGGGGGCGGCGCTCCTCTCAGGACTCATCTACCTCCTGGCCCCCCTGCCCCTCCTGCTGTTGGGCTACTGGCTCGGCGGCGTCACCACCACCGAGTTGGCTCTGACGCTGCTCTTTCTGATGATCACGCTGTTGATCAACACCACCTGGGCGCTGTTCATCTCCTCCCTGACACGGCGCACGATCGTGGCAGTCATCATTTTCTACGGTGTTACACTGGCGATCATGCCTCTCGGCGGCGCCTTCGCCAGCATCTTCAGCGGGCTTTCTTCCATCTGGATGTACAGCGATGTCTTCAGCGTCCAATCCTTCTGGATCGAAGCACTCATCCAGCACGGTTGGGTACTACTGGTCGCTCTTCACCCGTTCACCGCGGCCATCGCCAGTGAAACTCTCTGGATGGATCAAGGCTCCTGGTTCCTCCTAAGTTTCACAGTGAGGAGCCATTCGATAACGAGCGGCATGACAACCCTGGGCACTGTCATGCTGCCCTCCCCCTGGATTCCTTACACACTCCTGGCCCTCCTGACCACCGCCCTGTTGCTCAAACTGACAGCCCGCCGCTTAGCGAAAACGGAGCGCTGAGATGCCTCGCCTGCCTTTGCACCGCGAAGTTGCCCGCTTGACCCAAGCCCTGCGGCGACACTCTGCCGCCGTCGGCGCCGGCTGGGGTGTGACGGGCGTGCTGGCCACGGGTCTCCTCCTCGCCGTACTCGCCCACCTGACACCTCTCTGGTATCGCCAGGAGCTCCTGCGCTGGCTGGCGATAGGACTTCCCGGCGGAGCTGCGCTCGGCGCGTTAGCCGGCTGGGTCTGGCCTGTCCCCCTGCCCGCGCGTCTACGCCGCTTCGACAGCCGCCTGCAGCTGGCTGACCGGCTGACGACAGCCTGGGAGCTGGAGACAGGACAGATCACCGCACCACCGGAGATGGTGCGCGAGCAGCGGACAGAGACACTGCTCACCTTGCGCTCGGTGGATTCACGCCCCGCCTTTCCGCCACGGCCCACCAAACATGCGCTGTGGATCACGGTAGGACTGGGGCTGCTATTGCTGCCCGCCATGCTCCTCCCCAACCCCCAGGAAGCCGCCCTCGACCGGCAGGCGGCCCTGCAGCAAGCCGCCGAGGCCGAAGCGGCGCGGGTAGAGCAGCTCATTGAGACGCTGGCCGAGAACCCCGACCTGGATGCAGAGACTCGCGAGGCCGCTCTCAAGGCATTGCAAGAGGCGCTGTCTACCCTACAAGACCCGCGCGCGACGCCGGAGGAACGCCAGACCGCCCTAACGGAGGCAGAGCGGCAGCTGGCCGCGCTCCACGCGCCGGACGCCGAGGGGCGGGTCCGGCATCTGGCCGAAGCGGCGCCCCTCACAACAGAAGATGTGGTCCGTCCGCTGGCCGAAGCGCTGGAGCGGGGCGATCTGGCTGCGGCTGCAGCTTACCTGAACAACCTCGCCACTCCCCAGGGGCAACCCTTGAGCCGAGAAGAGGTCCAACAACTGGCCGACGCCTTCGCCCAAATGGCCGACTCGCTCCAGGACACCGAGCCGGAACTGGCCCAGGAGTTCCGCGACATCGCTAACGAAATCTACACCGGCGACGCCGCCGGCGCTCAAGCCGCCCTCCAGAAAGCCGCAGAGACGCTCTCCGAAACACACGCGGCCAATGCCCCCAATACCGCGCTGGAAGCCGCGCGGGCGCAATTACAGAGCGCTCAGGAGAGATTGGATGCTTCACAGGGACAGACCGCCAGTGACCAGCCCGGGCCAGGGCACGCCGGCGAGGGCGCGGGCCAGGACGGGCAGTCTGGCGCGGAAGCGGGCAGCGGCGGAACGGGTCACCACGAGGATGCCGGCAGCAGCGCCCCCTACGGCCCGGAGGCTGCCGCGCGCCTCGGAGAACACGGCGGCGAGATCACCCTGCCCCGCCCGGCCGCCAGCGGCGCCCCCCAGCCCACCACCGGGCTGCAGAATCCGGCGCGCGTCCCCTACGGGGAGGTTTACGCGACCTACGCCCAGGCAGCCGAAGCCCAACTCTCCCGCCGCGCCTTGCCCCCTACCCTACGCAGCTACGTCCGCGAATACTTCAGCGCGCTGGGGGAATAATACCTTATCAACCAAATTCTTGTACATTGAGCAAGAATTTCACCACGGAGGGCACGGAGAACACAAAGGAAGAAAAACTTAGTGTCCTTTGTGACCTTTGTGGTTTGAATCTTGTTTGGTTCTGGCTTATCCAGGTCAGGACCACCTAATCAAAAAAGGAGAAATATGATGACCCACAAACTTATTACCCAGGTTCAAAAGGATGAAATCCGTTTTGTCAGTCTGCAATTCACCGATATTTTGGGGAACACCAAGAGCGTGACCCTGCCCGTGGACCAGTTGGAGCGCGCGCTCCGCGATGGCATCTGGTTCGATGGCTCTTCCATCGAGGGGTTTGCGCGCATCCAGGAGAGCGACCGCGTGCTCAAACCCGATCCAGCGACCTACCGCATCCTGCCCTGGAGCGCGCCGGAACGCCGCCGGGCGCGCCTGTTCTGCGACGTACACGGCATTGATGGTCAACCCGCTCCCAACGATCCACGCACCGCCCTCAAGAAAATGCTGGCCCGCGCCGCCGAAAAAGGCTACATTTTCCACACCGGGCCGGAGCTAGAATTTTTCCTCTTCGAACATAATCACGACACCTCCACTCATCCGGTCCCCTACGATGTCGTAGGATATTTCGATTTCTCCCCCCGCGACAAGGCCCAACAAGTCCGCAGTGAAATTGTGTTGGCTCTCAAGGCGCTGGGGATTGAAGTGGAGATGAGTCACCACGAGGTCGCCACAGGCCAACACGAGATTGATTTCCGCTACGCCGACGCCCTGACCAGCGCCGACAACGCGGTGACTTTCAAATACACGGTGCGCGCCGTCGCCGCCGCCCATGGCCTCTACGCCAGTTTTATGCCCAAGCCCATCTTTGGCATCAACGGCTCAGGGATGCACGTCCACCAAAGCTTCTTCGATACGGCGGGGCGCAACCTCTTCTACGCTGCCGCTACCCCGCAGCACCTCTCCCCGCTGGCAGAAGCCTTTGTCGCCGGACAGCTGCTTCACGCCAGAGCACTGGCCGCCATCGCCGCCCCTACCGTGAACAGCTACAAGCGGCTCACGCCCGGCTACGAAGCGCCCGTCTACATCTGCTGGGCG
>JAUWHU010000328.1 GCA_030605705.1 Thermoflexia bacterium
GGCCATCAGCCTGACCTATCTGCTGGACGTGGTACCCCCGATGTTGACCGTAACCAGCGTCAGTTATCAGATGCAGCAATTGTCCCCATCGCCGGTGCTAATCGGTACCGTGAGCGACGGCGGCGGCCTGGACGACGTCTACGTGCGCGTGGAGCCGCCGGACGGGGCCTCCTACTATGATCTGGTAGATCGCAGCGGCGCGGACTGGAGTTACACGCCACGGCTGGCCGAGGACGGCGCGTACACCCTCTGGTTAACGGCCTACGATCAGGTGGGGAACACAACGCAGATGGGGCCTTACACCGTGCTGGTGGGCGCGTCAAACCGTGTGTATCTGCCGCTGGTGACGCGCAACTTCACCGGGCAGGTGAGCAGCCGCGTGTACCTGCCGTTGGTGATACGCGACTTCACTTCAGCATTATCATTACGCTCCCGGCCAAGGAGCCGGTGACGGTAAACTTGTGCATCTTGAGATAGTTGTCGTTTTGGTCGGGGACACGGATTCTCACGGATAAACACGGATTTTTGAAAAGTAGCCGCGATTTCCATATCGCGTTAGCTGAGCGAGGTAAGGAAACCTCGGCTACTACTTGGTGCCCCGCGCCCCCGTAAACAGGGGCTGCTCTACAGACACAAAAAAAATGACGCACACCCTCAGCGGTGCAAAATATTGACTTGGACGCAAATTGGTAGTATACTGAAATTGTCTCCGAAGCGATGGCCAAGGCAACAAAGAGCGCCTTGGCGGTGAACATTCAACTACTACAAAGCCCACCCACCGTCAAGGTGTGGTGGGCTTTTTGTTCAAAAGTGTAACAAAATCACCCTGTTCTCCGTTTCAGAAGTAGAGCGCAGGACACCGGCTTGAACTACCGGCCGGAGATGTGGCAGTGTGGGGAAAAGGAGGTGGTGTGCGGGAAGGAACTTGCGGAGCAACCTGTTGAACCAATCACCCGATGTCCAGATTCCAAGATATACAGGAGGTATTTGATGAAAGTACGACAGTTGTTTCAATCCATCCGAGCCACAATTCAAACCCAAGGGAGGTATGCGATGAAAGGACAGCGAATTCTCATTGGCGTGTTGGCCCTGGGGCTGCTCCTGGCCCTGGCAGTGGGGCTGAGCCTGGCCCAGGGGCCGGAGCCGCCAGAGGGAGAAGTCGGTGCGGAGGGAAAGGCCGGCATCCAAGCGACAGTAGGTAACCGTATCCCTATCCAGGGACGGCTGACCGATGCCAGCGGCAGTCCCCTCGACGGCAACTACAGCGTTACCTTCCGTCTCTACAATGTCTCTTCGGGGGGAACAGCCCTGTGCTCGGACACCAATAACGTGCTGGTGACCAATGGGCTATTCACCAGCGAGATTTGGGGCACCTGCACTCCTGACAAGATTAACGGCCAGTCACTCTACCTGGGCATCCAGGTGGAGGGCGACCCGGAGATGACTCCGCGTAAGGCCATCTACCCTGTCCCATACGCCTGGAGCCTGCGGCCGGGGGCCAGGATTGAGGGAACCAGTGATGGCTCGATCCTGACAGTGCAAAACTCCGGGAATGGACAGGGAATCTATGGCTACACGCAACACGGGTATGCCGGAGTCGAAGGGACGAGCGCCGACTGGTACGGAGTATGGGGACAGGGGCATTTCGGTGTCTTCGGCCTGACGTTCGACTCCAGCAACGCACGTGGCGTTTACGGGCGAGCAGGGTCAGACACAGGCGCCACCTACGGCGTCTACGGCAGGGCCCAATCCCCCGATGGCTACGGCGGCTACTTCGAGAACGTGGCCAGCAGCGGAGATGCTCACGGCGTTTACGGCAAGAGCGCCTCCTCCTCCGGCCGGGGCGTGTATGGTGCGGCTACCGCCACCAGCGGCGCGACCGTTGGCGTTTGGGGCGAGACCAACAGCAGCAGCGACTGGGCCGATGGTGTATTCGGTAAAGCCACTGCTGAGAGCGGCGTAACCACCGGCGTCTACGGCTGGAATGCGTCCACTGGGGGTCGGGGCGTGATGGGCGCCGCCAAAGCCACGAGTGGCGAGACCTATGGCGTCAAGGGGGAAAGCAACTCCCCCGATGGCTACGGAGGCTACTTCGAGAACCAGGCCACCGGCGGTGTCGCCTATGGTGTCTATGGCAAAAGCAATAGTAGCACCGGCGTCTATGGTAAAGGGCCACATACAGGGGTGCGCGGCTATGCCTCTGCTTCAAGTGGTCCGACCTATGGCATCGCAGGGACAAGTTACTCCACCTCAGGCTATGGCGTGAGCGGCCTGGCCCTATCCACAAGCGGCCCCACCCGTGGCGTGTACGGTGAGAGCAGATCACCCAATAGCCACGCGGGCCATTTCTTCAACACCTCCAGCGGCGTGGCCCTCTATGCCCGCACAGACAGTGGCACTGGCAACATCATCGAGGCCTGGAGCAGCGATGCAGATCGCGAGTTTCGTGTGGAACGCGATGGCGACGTCTACGCCGATGGCAACTTCCACTCCGGCGGCGCCGACCTTGCCGAGATGCTCCCCGCCGTGGGAGGGTTGGAGGCAGGCGATGTTCTCGCCGTTGACCCCGATGGGAAACTGATTCGCTCCACCGCAGCCTATCAGCCCACCGTTGTCGGCGTTTACTCCACCGCCCCCGGCTTCGTCGGTGGCAGCGGTGACGATGTAGACTTGACCGACAAAATCCCTCTGGCCGTCGTCGGAGTGGCGCCAGTGAAGGCCTCGGCCGAGAACGGCTCTATACAGCCCGGCGATCTGCTGGTGGCCTCTACCACCCCCGGACACGCGATGAAAGCCAGTCCCAACCCGCCCATCGGCACCGTCATCGGCAAGGCACTGGAGGGGCTGGACGAGGGCACCGGCGTCATCAGGATACTGGTGATGCTCCAGTAGGAGGTGAGCGATGAAACGAAAAGTGATCCTCTTAACCCTGGCCGTCCTCCTGCTGCTGACCAGCAGCGTACTGGCAATGTCCTCCACTAACTACCGGCTGGACTGGTTCACACCACTGACCGGCGGAGGCGGAGGGGCTTCCAATTCCACCAACTACGCCGTTAACTTCACCGTTGGCCAGTCCGCCATCGGCACATCCTCCAGCACGAACTATGGGGGCTGCCTGGGCTATTGGTGCGGCATAAGGGAGTACCGTGTCTTCCTCCCCCTCGTCCTGAGAAACTACTCGTAGCCCGGGCGAGCAGGAGAGACACGGAAATCACAGCCCCCCGGCTCTGTGGGAGGACCGGGAGGCTGGCGTTTAGACAATCTGTTCAATCCGCAGCCGTCCCCGCCACCGCTGCCTGCGGCGACCCCGTCACCGGTACACACACCGTCACTGTGAGCACGTCGCGCCGGGTCTACCTGCCGTTGGTGATGCGTAACTTCACTCCATAATCACGATCCCGGCCGGCGTGCCGGTGACGGTCAGTTATCGTTTTTGGTTGGGGACACGGATTCTCACGGATCAACGCGGATTTTTTAACGCAAGGGCGCAAAGTCGCCAAGACGCTAAGGTTTTTTTTCTTACGTAGCAAGTAGCCGCGACTTACAGTAGTGCCAATTCGCACTATTTCCAAATCGCGCTCCTGCTGAATTTTGCGTTGGGGAAGTTGTGGACGCGCGGATGGTGCCGGACAAAGAGCCGGGTATCGCAGACCTTCAGCGTCGCCCTTGATGCAGCCGCACGAAATAGGCGATGGAACGGTCGTAGGTACGTTCCGCTTCCGGGGGGAAATAGCAGCCGGGCAATTCCCCTCGGCTGCGGTGATAGGCGACACACTCACAGCAAAGTCCCCTGCGGCTGCAGGGATAGGTACACGGACACTTGGCCTTATTCGCTTCCTGCTTACATTCCATGATTTTCCTCCTTAACTGGATGCGTCTCAGCGCCCCAGCGTTTTAGCGACTGCTCCGAAAATACCCCCCCTACCCATGACTACGCTCAGACGGGCGGTTAAAATCAACGCAGAGCCGCAGAGCAGCAGAGCCACAGAGAAAGCCAGATAAAACTCTGCGCCTTTGCGTCTCTGCGTTAAATCTGCCTCTCATTTTCGTCCTTGGTGGTGACCCGTGGGTCGTGTTCACTGCTCCGAAAATAATCCAATCACCGCACGATGAAGGCCCGGTAATCCACCCCTGTGCGCGGTGGGCAAGATGTTTCCACCAGCCCCTCGCCGCCGTTGAGCGCGGCTAAAGCTGCTACACGCGAAAGGGAAAGCATTTCCTCATCCCCCAGGGCAGCGACCTCCTCGGCCGAGAAGTAAGCCGCCCGGTCAACTTCCACGCCATCGGGCCGCAGATCGCCCACGACGGGGCGCATACGAAAGATCACGAAGACCGCGCCGCCCTCGTCCACGTAACAGGTCCGCGCGCCGATGAGGGAAAGCACCTCGGCCTGGACGCCCGTCTCCTCGCAGACCTCGCGGACGGCGGCCTCGTCGAGCAGCTCGTCGTGCCGGGCGAAGCCTCCCGGTAAAGCCCAGACTTTCTTCCCGTAAGTGCGATGGACGAGCAGCACCTTATCCGCCTGGATCACGGCTCCCGCCGCGCCGACATCCCAAACCTTCCCGTGTTGATCGGGTACGTAACGGCTCATAACCGTCTCACCGGCAGCCACAGGACGAACGGCACGCCCAGCAGGGCGAGCACGGCGCACACGGTAAAGGTGGGGCGCAGTCCAAACGCATCTCCCAGCGCGCCCACGGCCAGGATCACGACAGCGCGGATCACAAAACTCAGCGCCATGTAGATGCCGTTCGCCAGCGTCCGCATCTCCGGGAAACTTTCCTGCACGAAAGCCATCAGCACCGGCGTGACCGAAATGGAAGTAAAGCCGAGAAGCAATAACAAGAGGATCTGTTCCCAGCCACGCACTCCTAAGAAAACAAACATCAAGAGCGATGACGCCACGAGAGATATCAGGATCAGCTGCTTACGTCCCCACCGATCACTCAGCGAGCCGCTCAACAGCGCGCCCACCACGCCCGCCGCCTCCAAAATGGAAAGCGACGCCCCGGCCAGCCAGAGAGCAGCCCCCTCGTCCCGTAAAAAGATCGGCAGGTAAGTGGTCAACGCCGCTGCCATGAACGAGCGTGTCACGATCAAGCCGGTCAGCGGGACTAACATGGGAAGCATAACTCGGAACGCATCGCGCCAAGAACTGGAAGCCGGCTCAGCCCGTGTCGCATGTACCGGCACTCCCCGCAGCTGCCACCAGAGCAACGCCGAAGCCGTCAGTCCGGCGAGCATCAGCCAGGGAGTCCCCTGCAATCCCCAGAGCGCGACGGCGCTCACCACCACGGATGGCCCCAGCGTGCGCCCCAGTTCACCGCCCACCATCCAGAAACTCATCCCCCGGCCGAGGTACTGCCCGGAGAAGCGGCCCGCCAGCACCGGCACGACGGCGTGAAACGCGGCGGAACTGCTCCCGGCGACCACCAACAACAAGGCCAACCAGGCGTAGTTCGGCGCGATGCCCAACAAACTCATCGCCATCGCCGTCACGGCCGGGCCTAAGATGGCAAAGTAGCGCAGGTCACAACGCGCACTCAGCTGTCCAATGAGCGGCTGCAGCAGCGAGGGCAGCTGCAAGAAAACCGCCAACGATCCGGCCTGCACGTTCAACAACCCCAATTTGTCAATGAATGCAGGGAGCAACGGCGGCAAAAAGGCCGTGTAGGTATCGTGGGTCAGATGCGCTGCAGAAATCAGCGCCACCGGCGCGGCCTGGAACGGTTCCGCCAGTACCGGAGATTCCTGCTTCAAACGGGTTTCTGTATCGCCAACACTCGCCATTTGCTTTCGCACCTCATTCTCAATTTCGTGATCTCGCAAAGTCCTATGATAACCCGATTTCAGTATCCGGCAATAGGCTGTGTTGGGCGCGCCACTCGCCATACGCTCCAACTGTGGTATCATCTTTTGTTGAGAAACTGCACCAGTAGAGCATCTCTACTCAATGAACAAAGGAGCGTATACATGAAAAACATCACGATTGTAGGCGTCGGCTACGTGGGATTGGTCAGCGGCACGTGTTTCGCCGACCTGGGAAACCACGTGACCTGTCTGGACATCAACGAGGAACGCATCGCCAACCTCAAGCAAGGCATCATGCCCATCTACGAGATGGGGTTGGAAGGACTGGTCGAACACAACGTCAAAGCCGGGCGTCTGGAATTCACCACCTCCTACGAGGACGCGCTCAAAGAGGCGGAATTTGTCTTCATCGCGGTGGGTACGCCCTCCGACGAAGATGGGCAAGCCGATCTGCGCTACGTGCGCTCGGCCATCGAATCCATTGCCGACGTGATGGACCACCCGCTGGTCATCGTCAACAAATCCACCGTTCCGGTGGGCACCGGCGACTGGGTTGCAAATATCATCCACCAGCGCCGCCCTGACGCGCCGGAGTTCTCCGTCGTCTCCTGCCCGGAGTTCTTGCGCGAAGGAACGGCGATCAGGGATTTCATGAACCCCGATCGCATCGTCCTCGGCTCGACGGACCGCGAGGCCGCCGAAAAGGTCGCCCAGATCCACCTCCCGCTGCGGAGCACCATCATGATCACCGACCTGCGCACGGCAGAGATGATCAAATACGCCTCCAACGCCTTCCTGGCGACCAAAATCTCCTTCATCAACGAGATATCCAACGTCTGCGAGGCGCTGGGCGCCGATGTCACGGAAGTGGCCTACGGCATGGGACTGGATAAGCGCATCGGGCACCATTTCCTGAATGCCGGTCTGGGCTGGGGCGGCTCCTGCTTCCCCAAGGATGTCAAAGCGTTGGTCTACATGGCCGATACGGAGAATCAGCACCCGCGCCTGCTCCATGCGGTCATAGATGTCAACGCCTACCAGCGGTTGGCCGCCATCCGCAAAACCCAGGAACTTCTTGGCGACGATCTCACAGGCAAAACCATCGGTCTGTTAGGACTGGCGTTCAAGCCCAGTACCGACGACATGCGCGACGCCCCCGCCATCGAAATTGCCGGTCACCTGCTGCAGGCAGGAGCCACGGTGCGCGCCTACGACCCGGTCGCGATGCCCAATGCCCGGCAGCTCCTCCCAGAGGTGACGATGCTGGACAACGCCTACGCCGTGGCAGAAGGGGCGGATGCCCTCATCTTAGTCACGGAGTGGAATGAGTTCAAGAACTTAGATTTCGCCAGGGTCAAAAAACTGATGAGCACCCCCATCCTGGTAGATGGACGCAACGTGTACGATCCGGCCACCGTTCGCGCGGCAGGTTTCAAATATCGCGGCATCGGGCGGGGCTACAACGGCGAGGGAATGACGAACGAAGAAAATGACAAATTAAGAAAATGAAGACAATGACAAATTAAAAAATGACAAATGGCGAATAGCGAATGACAAATCCGTGACTCGCAATTCGCTGCCCTTCGCCTTTTCGCCTTTTCGCCTTTTCGCTGACTCGCCTTTTCGCTTTCTCGCTTTCTCGGAGACACGCTTTGAATCTACTGAAAACGACCTTGGATAACGGCCTGACCGTCTTGATACGGGAGAGCCACAGCGCGCCCGTGACCAGTTTCTGGATTTGGTATCGCGTGGGCAGCCGGAACGAACACTTAGGCATCACCGGAATCTCCCACTGGGTGGAGCACATGCTCTTCAAAGGCACCGAGCGCTGGCCCCGTCGCAAACTCGATGGATCGCTGGCGCGAGAAGGTGGCGTCTTCAACGCCATGACGTGGTATGACTTCACCACCTACTTCGAGACGCTGCCCGCCGACAAAATTTCGCTGGCCTTAGATATCGAGTCGGACCGCATGGTACACGCGCTCTTCTCCCCGGAGGAGGTCGCCGCCGAGCGGACCGTCATCATCAGCGAGCGGCAGGGGAATGAGAACAATCCCCTGTTCCTGTTAGATGAGGAAGTGTCCGCCGCCGCCTACCGCGTCCATCCCTACGGTCACGATACCATCGGGCATCTATGCGATCTGCACACGATGACCCGCGACGACCTCTACCATCACTACCGCACCTACTACACCCCCAACAACGCCATCATCGCCGTGGCCGGTGATTTCAATGCCGGCGAGATGCTGCGCGTCATCGAGCGCTACTTCGCCTCCCTCGAGCCGGGTCTAGAAATTCCTCCCCTGCAAGCGCAAGAGCCGCCCCAGCGCGGCGAACGGCGCGTCGTTGTGGAGGGTGCAGCCGGGACGGATTACCTCACCTTCGCCTACCACACGCCGGAAGCAACCCACCCGGACTTGTTCCCCCTCACAGTGCTGAGTACCGTGTTAGCAGGCGGTTCCGGGTCGCTGGTGGGACGGGGAAGCCTGACCAACCACACCAGCCGCCTCTACCGCGCCCTCGTCGAACGCGAACTGGCCGCCGACATCAGCGCCAGCCTGATTCCCACCGTAGACCCCGGCCTTTACCGCCTCACCACGACGGTTCTCCCCGGTCACACGCCGACGGAAGTCGAAGCAGCCCTCCTGGCCGAGATCGAGCGCGTGCAACAGACAGCCATCACCGGGGAAGAACTGGCGAAGGCCAAGCGGCAGGCCCGCGCGCTCTTCGCCTACTCCAGCGAAAGCATCACCAATCAAGCCTTCTGGCTCGGCTTCAGCGCCATCTTCGCCAATACCAACTGGTTCATGCGCTACTTAGATAACCTGGAGGCCGTCACCGCCGACGATGTCCTGCGGGTGGCACAGACCTATCTCCAGGCGCGGAATCGCACTGTCGGACACTATCGGTCAATGAAAATTTAGAAAATAACTCTACTGGAAGAACTAGGAATTTCACCACAGAGGCACAGAGAACACTGAGTTCTGATTAAGTTTATGTTTTACGAAAAAGAATTGACGGCAAAGATTATTGGCGCTGCGATTGAAGTGCATAAGGCTTTGGGACCTGGGCTACTCGAGTCGGCTTATCAGACTTGCCTGGCACACGAATTGGTTTTGCGCAATATTCCGTTTGAAAAGGAGAGGCCGCTGCCAGTCGTGTACAAAGGTGAACGAGTGGAATGTGGCTATCGGTTAGATTTTCTTGTGGATGAAAAAGTTGTGGTGGAACTAAAGTCAGTTAATGAAGTTCATCCAGTCCATAAAGCGCAATTATTGACCTACCTGAAGCTGACGGGGTGTCGGGTTGGATTGTTGATTAATTTCAACGTGCCGAAGCTGGTTGACGGCGTTGTACGGTGTGTTTTATGAGACGATTTACAGGCAAAGAAAAACTCTGTGTTCTCTGTGTCTCTGTGGTGAATTAATCGGAGGTTCATGTGCACAAAACCAATCTTTCACTCCCCGGCCCCGACGATACGCTGCGCCAGACCTTGCCTAACGGCATCACCGT
>JAUWHU010000361.1 GCA_030605705.1 Thermoflexia bacterium
CAAATGTGCAAATGGCAAATGGCAAATGTGCAAATGTGCAAATGTGCAACTGTGCAAATGACAGACCATGATTCTCGCATAAGACGTAAATTTTGCGGGGAAAACCATATAAAACTCTGCGTCTCTGCGCCTTTGCGTTAGGAATGAGATTCTCTGCAGAAGAGCCACGGAGAACTGAGTAGCCCTGGTAATTCACTCCCCCACGCTGAACTCCTCGCTGTTCCAGAGCGCAGCCGGATTGGAAGCGTCCGGCTGTAGCCCCTGCACTTCCGGCCGGGCGACAAACCAGTAGGGCCGCCAGGTGAGGAAAAGCGTCGGCAAGTCCTGCGCCAGCAGCTCCTCGGCTTCGTGCAGCGCTGCGTGCTGCGCTCCGGCGTCCACGGCAGTCAGCGCGCGCTGACAGGCCGCGTCATAGGCTTCAGAAACGTATCCGCTGAAGTTTTCGCCGATCCAGGTATTTCCTTCCCCCGGAATGCGGTCGGAGCGCCACGCGCCGCACACCTGCGGCGCTTCTGCCCACCAGCCGAAGAGCACCAGATCAAAGGTGCGCCCGAAAAGCGGGCTGGCGGGATCGGCAGCGTAGAGCAGGCGCGCATCGGTGGGCTGCGGAAGCACTCCCACGCCACAGGTTTCGAGATTCGCCGCAATGTGGGCCGCCGAGATGGTGTACTGCGGCGCGAGGGTCAACGTCAGGCTCAGAGGGGCGCCGTCGGGGAAATCCTCCACATCGTGGGCTTCACGGATGCCGTCGCCATCCATGTCACGCCAGCCGGCCCCTTCGAGCAACGCCTGCCCGTGCGCGGGATTGTAGGGAATGCGCGTCAGAGTTCCGCCAGCGAAGGCGGGGTGATCGGGTGGCAAGAAAGTATCCGCCGGCAAAAATGCCTGACCGGGCTGCGCCATCGCCAGCTCTCCCCGGTCAATGCAGGCGGCCAGTGCCGCGCGAACTTTACGGTCGGCCAACGGCGTTACCCGTCCATCCGCCGGCGCGAGGTTGAAATCTAACCGTTGAAAGGTGGGTTGCGGGCCGGTATCCGCCCAGATGAGCGCGTCTCCCTGCGCCATCAAGGCGACCCACTGCTGCCAACTGATCTTCGTCGCCGGGTCCGGCAATATCACGTCACATTCTCCCGAAGCCAACAGGGACGGCCACTGCGCCGGGTTGAACTGCGGGAAACGCACGACGATCTCCTCCAGAAGCGGCGTCGGGCCGCTGTAATGAGGATTAGGGTGCAAGCGCGCTTCAATCCCCGCCTCCCACGATTCGATGACGAAAGGGCCGGTACCGGGCGGGGTGCGCTCTTGCAAAATCTCGGCCAGTCGCTTCCCCTGGTAGCTGTGGGCCGGTTGAGGCGGAAAACAAAAGCCGGGGAAAGATGTGCTGAGATACCCGGGGACGCCGGTCCAGCGCAGAGTCCGCTCATTGAGCGACTCGAAGCGCGCTGTGCGCTCAACGAGGTCACGCCAGCGTCCCCGCGCCTGCGGCTCCTGCGCCAGGTGATAGCCCAGCAGGACATCCTCCGAGGTCAGCGGCTCGCCATCCGACCATTGCAACCCGTTTTGCAGCGCGAAGGTCACGACCAGCTGGGGTAATTCGAGCGGGGCGTCGCCGTCGTTGACCTGCAACGCACCGTTTTCGTCAACGTAACTCGTTCCCGGCGGCACGGCGACGGTACGGGTGAAGGCGTCGCCATTCTCCAGGGAAGGCAATCGCTCCAGCAGGCGCGCTTCCCAACGGTAGGCGACCTGTTCCGCCGGTTCCTCGTAGAAAAGCGCGAGGAGATCGTTGCCCGCTCGCGAGGGATCGAAGGGGCTGGCAGTCAGCGGCTCCGTGGAGCAGAGGACGAGGCGCCGGACGCGCGGCGTGGGCGTGGACGTAGGCGTCGGGGCGGCGGTGGAAGGCGGCGCAGTCGGCGCGGTCAGTGTGGATGTAGGCGCGGCGGGGGATGGCGTCTCACGCGCACAGGCAGAGAGCGGTAGCAACAGGAGTAGCGCGAGCCGGAGCCGGGCAACCCACCGTTCGCTCATACTAACAGCAGCTCCCGTAGCGCGTCCAAATCCCTCTCGCTCAATACCCCTTCCGCCGTGAGTGGACGGCGCGGCGGCCCCATGGGAATCCCTTGCAGCTCCAAACCCACGCGCGCGGTCAGGCTCCCGCCCTTCCCGACGAGGCGTGAGACGCGCTGAGCCGCGTATTGTCCGGCGCGGGCCGTGGCCCAATCGCCGCGCTGCACTGCCTGGAACACGGCCTGCCACTGCGCCGGGATGAGGTTGGCGCAGGCCAAGATCGCGCCCACGGCCCCGGCAGCCAGAGCGGGCAACACGACGGTTCCGCGCCCCGCCAACACACTGAAGGCTTCCGGCAGCGTCTCCAGCACGGTGAGCAGGTAGATCAAATCGCCGGAGGTATCCTTCATGCCGATGATGTTGGGCGCGGCGGCGTGCAGCCCGGCGATCACCTCGACGGGGATGATCTGCCCCACCAGTTGCGGGAAGTTGTAGAGCAGGATGGGCAGGTCGGGCACAGCGGCGGCCACATCGCTGAAGTGACGCCGCAGTCCGGCAGCAGAAGGCCGCAGGTAGTAAGGCGCGATGATCAGGGCCGCATCCGCCCCTGCTGCCTGCGCGTCGCGGGTCAGAGCGATGACCTCGTGGGTGGCGATGGCCCCCGTCCCGGCAATGACCGGCTTCTGCCCGGCGACCTCTTCGACGACGATCTCCACCGCGCGCCGGCGTTCCTCGTGGGTGAGCAGGGGAAAATCCCCCGTCGTCCCGTTGACCACGAAGCCGTGTACGTCGGGTAGCAGATGGCCCACCAGTCGCCGCAGGCCCTCTTCGTCCAGGCTCTCATCCTGGCGATAGGGCGTAGCGATGGCGACAAAAATCCCGCGCAAGTCCAAAGTCTTCATTGGTTTACCTCCTCACCATTTCGGCTAAGACGAAACAAGAGCAATAGTGTAAGTACCCACAGAAATCCGAGCGATAGCAATTTGTAAAGCCGTGAAGAAAGCGCCAGCGTCAAGACACCGGCCAGGGCACAGAAACCCCAGTAGAGGGCCACGATGGCGCGGGTGGAATATCCCGCATCCTGCAAGCGGAAGTGGAGGTGGCGGCGGTCGCCTGCGCCGGGACGCGCGCCGTGGCGCACGCGATCAAAGATAGTCCAGGCCACGTCAATTATCGGGATGCCCATGACCATCAGCACCGCCGCGACCCGCGCTCCGGCGATCAGCCCCAACGCCCCCAGGACGTATCCCAGCGCGAGCGCGCCGTTGCTTCCCAGATGCACGCGGGCCGGATACACGTTGTAAACGAGAAATCCCAGGGAGGCCCCCAGCAAGGCGATGGCCTGCGGTGCGACGCTGTACTGCTCCACCCGCAGCATGTGGATCGCCAAAACAGCAGCCAGGATGGCCGCTACGCCCGCCGCCAGCCCGTCCAGGCCGTCCAACCAGTTCACGGTGACGATCATGCCGGTGATCCAGAACAGGGTCAGCGGGATGTACAGGAAGAGAGACAGG